>JAZLEF010000134.1:0-7656 GCA_045615125.1 Bacteroidales bacterium | reverse complement strand
ACAGCTTTAGCATAATCTTGTTTTACACCTTGACCTTTTTCGTAACAATAGCCAAGATTATTTTGAGCGTACTTATTTCCTTGGTTAGCAGCCATAGTGTAATATTCTATAGCTTTAGCATAATCTTGTTTTACACCTTGACCATTTTTGTAACAAATACCAAGGTTGTTTTGTGCATCGGCATGTCCTTGGTTAGCGGCTTTTTGATACCATTCTACAGCCTTAGCATAATCCTGGTTTACACCTCGACCATTTTTGTAACAATAGCCAAGATTGTTTTGAGCGTACTTATTTCCTTGGTTAGCAGCCATAGTGTAATATTCTACAGCTTTAGCATAATCTTGTTTTACACCTTGACCTTTTTCGTAGCAAACACCAAGGCTATTTTGTGCACTGGCATTTCCTTGGTTAGCGGCTTTTTGATACCATTCTACGGCTTTAGTGTAATCTTGTTTTATATTGCACCAGCTGTAATAATAACAATTGCCAAGATTGTTTTGAGCGTACTTATTTCCTTGGTTAGCAGCCATAGTGTAATATTCTATAGCTTTAGCATAATCTTGTTTTACACCTTGACCATTTTCGTAACAAACACCAAGATTACATTGAGCTCCGGCATGTCCCATGTTTGCAGCTTTGGTATAATATTCTACAGCTTTAGCATAATCCTGCTGAACACCTTTGCCGTATGCGTAGTTATATCCGAGGTTGAATAATTCTTCGGCGTCCTCTTGTTTCTGTAGTTCTAAATTAAGGCTTAAGGTCTCATCTTCTTTTATATTGATGTTTCTTTTCACCTCTTTGTGTCCTTTCAGACTGAGCTTAAGTTCGTGCTCTCCAATAAGTACGTCGGAGATGTAGTTTGGCGTTTCTCCATAACTCTTGCCGTCAATATATATGGCAGCTCCCATAGGGCTGCTGTTGATGTCGAGTGTTCCGTTGATAGGTGTTGGCGAGTCGAGTATGATAGTCTCAATTGTTCCAACTTCTCCCAAAAATATATTTTTACTGCTTGTTCTATGATTGTCTTTTCTTGCTTCAAAAAGGTGATTTCCTTTAGATAATTTTCCAACCCAAGTGCCACTGCCTTTATACATCTCGTCAACATAGATGTCGTAGTGTGTAGATTTATCGGTGGTCACTGTGACAGTGACGAAGTTGGCTGCCATGTCGATAGTGCAGTTGTTGGTTTTTCCGTCTACTACAGTAATAGATTCTTCTGTCATCTTATACATGTCTTTCATCACTCTTACGTTGTGAGTGCCGCTTTTGAGTTTGTCTGTCTTACATGGGGAGTCTCCTATATATTCTCCATCCACGTAAACTCTCGCTCCTTGTTCGGGTGCTGTTGAGATGTTAAGATAACCGAAAGCAGGACGAAGCTGCTTGTTGATGACGGTCTTTTCTTTGAGTGTCACTGTGCCACTTTCGGTGTGATACATGTTGCACTCTATTCTCCATGAGTGGGTTGAGCCTATAGTGAAAAGTTTGGATACTTCTTTGGTGCCGACAAATTCATTGTCTATATAAATGAGCGCGTCATTTTGGTCAGACTTGACAATGAAGTATGTGTTTTGAGGTTTTGCTGGTCCTGGTTCAGGGATATAAGGTTTGTATTCAATCACCATCTCGTAGCCGCAGAAGTCGCATAAATCTTGAGGGAACCAATATTCTGTCTTGCCGTAGTCGGGATGTTGTATCTCTATGAAAGTGGCAGCCTGAGCCGAGATGTAGAGGTGAGTCTCTGCTGGTTCTTGCACCACGTCGAAATAAGTCTCCAAATTACCTTTGAAGATGAGACGAGCTCTTTCTTCGGCTTTCATGCCTTCTGTAGAAATTTTTATCAAAGCCATAGGCTTCCAGTTGATATCTCTATGGTCTTCCTTATCCAACATCAGATAACCTTCAATTCTACGGAAAGAACCTTCTTTTACATTGATTTGAGAAAAAACATTAATTGAAATTAATGTAAATAATAAGAATAATAATCTCTTCATTTTTAAATAATTTGGAATGGCAAAGATATGAAAAAAAAGACTACAAGACAACGAGACTACAAGACTACAAGTTTTTTTTTAGTTAGGAGTTAGGAGTTATTTTTAATTCCTCAGTTCCTTAATTCCTCAACTCTCTCCAAAAGTATCTCTTCCTGATTCCAATGGAATGGTTGGTAGTCGTTGTTTCTTGTCACTTTGTTTTTACGGAAGATGAGTCCTTTTACTGACTTAGCGTAAAGCAATGGCTTGTCGAATGTGATGAAGTGGTTTTTCTCTATGACGATAGCGTCTTTCTTTCCTCCGTGGAAATAGGATTTCTGATTTTCTAAGTCAGGTATTTCAGGATAGATAGAGATGACGGCATTAGTAAATTGGAACATGTTTGTCAGTGCATTGATGAAAGTGTTATTTTTTATTAACAAATCACGTACTGCTCCTGACTCGTACCATCCGTTGCAGTCGCCGCATAACAATATCGCAGTTCCTGATGTGTGGTCGAAGATGTTGTCTGTACATATCGATCTTAAAGGTGAACTGAACAAGGCTCCTCTTGCCCTGTTGTTTCTCACTATGTTATGACGGAATATCACTTCAGGTGTCCAGCTGAGGTTCTCGATTCCAAATGACGACTCAGCTTGTATTTCGTCGGGAAGATTTTCTTCAAAGGTGATGATAAATTCTTTACATCCTTTAACAATTTCTTTGTCGTAAGGTTTTATTTCTTTGATTATGTTAATATGATTTAACATTTCCATTGTCTTAGATTTCACGAAACAGACACTGTCGCCGCTGTCGCCCCAGGCGAATCCCCATGCTTGATTGTGCTCGTAGCTGCATACCAAGCTGTTGTCGCTGTGACGTTCTTTCACTTTAAGATATATGCCGTGTACGTTGATGGCGTCGTCCATCATTCCTTCGTAGATGCCGTGTTCGGAACGTATCATGCCTTTGCATTGCGAGAAGTGAGTGGCGTCGGCTTGTGTGGTAAAATAACGTTTGTCGTTTTCTCCCAGACAAACATTGAAATGTTTAAGCCTGATGTCGCAGCAACGTTGAGCCAAGAGTCCCATGCCTTCGGCATAATGTACGGTGACATTATTGATGAAAGTGCTATTGCTGTGGTCGAGGAAGATGCCAGGAGCAGGACGCTGCCATGTACGCATTGCCACTATGGTCCCGTTTTTCAGTCGTTTGTCTTTCCAATGAGGAGCGTGGAGCTGACGTTCGCCTACCTCTTTAACCTCCTTGGTGTCTATCCATAAATCGCTGGTGCGATATACAATATGTCGCGACTCCTTCTCGAAAGCGATGCCCGTGTATTGTTGGTATTTCCATCCTTCGCCGTAAGTCTCGAACAATCCGTTGTCGTTGATACGGTAGTTTACCCAAGGCTCGACGCGGAATGTGATACCTTTGTTTTCATCGTTGTCGATAACTTCTACCTGAGCGATATGAGGATTCTCGAAATCGATGGAGAAGTTTTTCAATGTGATGTCGGAGGAATTGACAATGGCGGGAGGTAGCATCTGACCATGGGAGATAAACTCTGAACCGTCGCCGTCGAGGGTGAGACCGTTCCAGTCTTCTATACAGATACCGATGATTTTAGGCTGGTTCTGGTCGTGGTTAGACACGTAATATTCACGTTGCTGAGCATCGTGAGGATAGAAGTCGTAGCGAGCTTTATTAAATTTTATTATGATATTGTCATCATCGTCTGCTTTAGATTTTATGTCAGAAAGAATGTTGTGAAGACGCGATGCGTTATCTTTTTTATTCTCGTTAGGAAGGAAGTAATATGGAGCTTCAGAAATGTTGATTACGATCTTTTTTGCTTCTGTTGATGATGATAATATCAGAGCTGTTATCAATATCAAGGTTTTTATGTATTTATTCATTGTCAGCTATAAGATTTATTTCATGCAAAGATAAAAATTCTTCGATAAATTCGTAACTTTGTGCTTCGAAAAATGTTGTTTGTTTTTGAGATAATATTTATATTAAAATGAAGACAATAAAAGAAATATATCGTATTGGCCATGGTCCTTCAAGCAGTCATACTATGGCTCCTCGTCGTGCTTCGGAACAGTTTCTTGCACGTAATAATGATGCTGCTCGTTTTGAAGTTATATTATATGGAAGTCTTGCTGCAACAGGCAAAGGACACTTGACCGACGTCGCTATTTTGGACGTACTCGAGAAGACAGCTCCTGTGACCATCATCTGGGAAAATGAAATATTCCTTCCTTATCATCCAAACGGAATGACATTTAAGTCTTTCAATAATGAGAATGTCTTAATGGAAGAATGGACAGTCTATAGCGTTGGTGGAGGTGCTTTGGAAGAGGAAGGCGTAAAAAACACATCACCCGACATCTATCCTATCACCAAGATGACAGAGATCTTGAACTGGTGTGAAGACACAGGAAAAGGTTTCTGGGAATATGTCAGCGATGTGGAGAACGACCCATATCTCATGGATTATCTCGAAGAGGTGTGGATTACGATGCAGAATGCCGTGGAACGTGGACTTCAGGCTGAAGGACGTTTGCCAGGACCTCTCAACTTGCCACGTAAGGCTGCTAACTATTACATCAAGTCGATGGGTTATCAGCATACTCTGAGAAGCCGTGGCGCGGTGTTCTCATACGCTCTCGCTGTCAGTGAGGAGAATGCATCAGGTGGTCTTATCGTCACAGCTCCTACCTGCGGTTCTTCTGGAGTGTTGCCAGCGGTGCTCTATCACTCGTCTAAGGCATACGATATAGCGAAGCCTCGTATCCTTAAGGCTTTGGCAACAGCGGGTCTCGTAGGTAACATTGCCAAGACTAACGCATCTATCTCTGGAGCTGAGGTCGGCTGTCAGGGTGAGATCGGAGTGGCATGTGCCATGGCAGCGGCAGCGGTATGCCAACTTTTCGGCGGTAGCTGCGCCCAGATAGAATACTCGGCAGAAATGGCTCTCGAACATCACCTCGGAATGACTTGCGACCCAGTGTGCGGCCTCGTGCAGATACCTTGCATAGAACGTAACGCCTTCGCAGCAGCACGCGCCATGGACGCCAATATTTTCGCTACTTACACCGACGGAACACACAGAGTGTCGTACGATAAAGTGGTGGAGACAATGAAAAAGACAGGCCACGATATGCCTCATCTCTACAGAGAGACTTCTATAGGTGGACTGGCATATAACTACGAACAAATGGATTATTAAAATCTATAAGTCTATGAGTCAATAAGTCAATAAACGCTTATAGACTCATAGGCACATAGACTCATAGATTAAAAAATGAAAAGACTTTTTCTTGCTATACCGATAAAGACTACCGATAATGATTTTATTCCTCTTCTCAATGGACTGAGGTCACAGCTCGCTCATGAGAAAAGAATCAACTGGGTGAAGCCTAATAATATCCATCTTACCTTGAAGTTCATCGGTGACACTCGCCAAGATGAGGTGTCTAAAATCATCGAGGGAGTAGGAGAGATGCTGAAGAGACATAAGAGCTTCACCATGGATTTTAACAGGACAGGAATCTTCGGCAGCCGTTATGCACCGCGTGTCTTATGGCTCGGGATGCAGAATACTCCACAAGAACTCATCGACTTGGAGGAAGATACATTGACAACCTTTGATGAGTTGGGCTTCCTGCGCGACAGACAAAACTTCGTTCCTCATATCACCTTGGGCCGTATCAAAGACTTGTGCGAGAAACAATATTTTCAGAAAATAGTAGCTGGTATAGAACAGAAGTCATACATAAGCCAAGAAGTAAATGAGATAATATTGTATCAAAGTATCTTACGCCCTGAAGGTGCAGTATATAGGGAGATAAAGAAATTTAGGATATAAGAAGTTAAAAAATAAATGGAAACCAAAACTCACTACCTTATTCTCGACGGTCTTCGTGGAGCAGCGGCTCTCATGGTGCTGTGGTATCACGTATTCGAAGGATTCGCTTTCGCCGGCGGAACAGCAATAGAAACTTTCAACCACGGCCATCTCGGCGTGGATTTCTTCTTCATGTTGTCTGGTTTCGTCATCAGCTATGCGTATGATGATAGATGGAAGACTACAAGACTACATGACAACAAGACTACAAGTGGGGGAGTCCTTAGTGTAGGTGCTTTCTTCAAGCGTCGTCTGATAAGGTTGCAGCCTATGGTGATAATGGGAGCTCTCATCGGATTGATAACTTACCTTATACAAGGTGGAGTGAGATGGGACGGCACTCAGATGTCTTTCCACTGGATAATGATAGCTTTCTTCCTCGCTATGTTTCTAATCCCAGCATATCCAGGAGCTGCATACGACGTGCGAGGCAACGGTGAGATGTATCCTCTCAACGGTCCGAGCTGGTCGCTGTTCTTTGAATATATAGGCAATATCTTATACGCTCTCTTTATTAGAAAACTTTCTAACAAGCAACTTGCCGCTTTGGTCGTTACTACTGGTCTGTTATGGATTGCCTTTGTCGTTTTCGACATCTCTGGCTACGATATGATTGGCATCGGCTGGACATTGGATGCCGTCAATTTCTTCGGTGGTCTGCTGAGAATGATGTTCCCTTTCACTCTCGGTATGCTGCTGGCACGGAATTTTAATGTCAAAAGTCAAAAGTCAAAAGTCGAAGGTTTTTGTTTTAAATCGTTCATAACGAAAAATATTTTCTGGATTGCGATAGTCGTGATGTTTGTTCTTTTCTCTATGCCTTATATTTCAAGAACAGGAGACATCAGCATCAACGGAATTTATGAGCTGGCTTGTATTATATTTGTTTTTCCTTTCATCGTTTGGTTTGGAGCATCGGGAAATATCACAAACAAACTCTCGACGAAGGTCTGCAAGTTCCTCGGCGACATCTCTTATCCTTTATACATAGTACATTATCCTGTAATGTATCTTTTCTATTCATGGCTCATCGATAATAAGTTATACACACTCGGCGAGACGTGGCAAATAGTGGTGCTCGTCATGGCGACAAACATCGCTTTGGCATACGCATGCCTTAAACTTTACGATGAACCGATTAGAAAGAGACTAAAGGCAAATGGCTAAAGACAAATGGTTAATGATAGCTATTTCACCTCAATCCTCATTCCTTCTGAATATGCCGAAAACTCTGGAGAATACATGCATTGTATCAAAGCGTAACCATTGCTGAAGTCGCCTTCTTTTGTCACGAACATCGAATAACTTACCTGATGTTTGCCTTTCGGTAGTCTGTCGAAATAGAATCCCATGAAGGTGTCGCTGTTGCTTTGATAATATAACATTCCGTCTTGATATCTGTATCTCGAAATCTGCTCTATAGGCTCAAGACAAGCCGCTCTCATGTCTTTCAAAAAGACAAATTCCATATCTTGCGAACTTTCGATATTCAGATTTACGACAATCTTATCCCCGACTTTAATGTCTTCGTTTTCAATAGGAACAAGATAAGTGCCTTCTTCGTTGATTCGCTCGATATATATTTTTCTCTCTACATTCAATGGCGATTCGTGCTTTCTCACTTCATCGAGAGAGACGAAATACTGACAGAACAAACCTCCCCAAATGAGATTGTCACTCTCGTTATTGACTTTGAAATCTTTAAAATCCTTCATCTCTTCAGAATTCCAAAAATACTGATTCATAAAATCAGAAGAATTATTA
>JAZLEF010000133.1:0-5169 GCA_045615125.1 Bacteroidales bacterium | reverse complement strand
CGGGGAGTATCAGGTCGGGATATTGCTTTTCTAATTCGATAAGCTCGTTGAGCATCATATCGAAATCGTAGTCGCTGATGGTAGGTTGAGCTAAGATATAATAATTGTAGTTATGAGTCTCAATAATCTTGCTTAGCTCCAGAATCTTGGCTTTTGCTTCTTCTTTGTTCATGAAATTCTAATGATTTATTATTTCCATTCGTATGAACAATCTACATTGTCAACATTGTAAACGGTCTGATAATATTCGGTGTAGGCTTCGCAGTCTTTTTTAGAATAAACTCCGTAGAGAATGTCAGATGAACCGTTGTCGATGTTTCTGCATATACATGCTTTCTCGCATGATGATGTCATTATTATAACGACAGATGCGCATAAAAAAAGTTTGATAAATTTCTTCATTTTTTCAAAAGTTGATTTGCAAAGATAATATTTTTATTCTAAAAAAATATATTAAATATGAAGGCGTAATTAATTTGATTTCAAGAAAAAAATAAGTATCTTCGCAATGTTTTTTTATAATGGGAAAAATGTATAATTAATAAAATAACTTATGAAAATCAAATCAATTATTTTGTTCGTTGTCATGGCGTTATGTTTTAATGTCAAGGCACAAGAGATTGCAGACTGGTGGAATGATGTATCCGTTTTCCAAGTCAACAAAGTTGTTCCAAGAGCCAATGTGATTCCTTATCAAGATGAAAATGGCATCAATAATCTTGAATACAGACAATCACCTTACTATCAATGTATCAATGGTAATTGGAAATTCCATTGGGTTGAGAAGCCAGCCGACAAGCCACAAGGTTTCTTTGCACCAGGTTATGATGTTTCTTCATGGAACACTATTTCTGTTCCTGGCAACTGGGAATTGAATGGTTATGGCATTCCAGTTTATATCAACCAACAAAATGAGTTCCCATCAAATCAGCCATACGCTCCGACAGAATATAATCCTGTAGGATGTTATGTTCACGAATTCAATATTCCAGAAGAATGGAAAGACAGAAACGTATATATCAACTTCGGTGCTGTGAAGTCGGCGTTCTACCTCTGGATTAACGGTGAATTTGTGGGTTATTCAGAAGACTCTAAGACACCTGCTGAATTTGACATCACTCCATATCTCAGCAAAGATGGAGTAAACACCTTGGCAGTGGAGGCTTACCGTTTCTCCGACGGTTCATATCTCGAATGTCAAGACTATTGGAGACTCAGCGGTATAACACGCGATGTCATCCTTTATTCTAAACCTAAGACCAATGTATATGACTTCTTCGTTAAAGCAAGTCTCGATGATAAATATGCAAAAGGTATATTCGAATTGTTGATTGATGTTAACTATGGTAAGAAAGTTCCTTCAAAATTGACTGTTGAAGTTGAGTTGGTTAACAAAAACGAAGACGCTAAATTCGAAGTCAATAAATTATATGTTGAAGAATTTTCAAAGAAAGAACTTATAGCAAAGCAAAAGTCAGAAGGTCATTCTTCAATTCGTTTCAAGAAAATTTTGGATAGAGTAGAGGCTTGGTCAGCAGAGAAACCAACTCTTTATGATATGACAATAAGATTGAAAGACAAGAAAGGTAAAGTGATAGAAGTAGTAGGTGCTAAGGTCGGCTTCAGAACATCTGAGATTAAAGACGGTCAGCTCTTGGTTAACGGCAAGCCTGTTCTCATCAAAGGTGTCAACCGTCACGAACATGATGGATTCACAGGTCAGTACGTATCACGCGCAATGATGGAGAGAGACGTACAGCTTATGCTTCAAAATAATATCAACACAGTCCGTACATCACACTATCCTGTCGACATCTATTGGTATGAGTTATGCGATAAGTATGGCTTATATGTTATAGATGAAGCTAACAACGAGTCGCATGCTCAGGGTTATGGCGACGCCAGCTTGGCAAAAGACGAACGTTGGATTGGTGCTTTCAAATATAGATGTAACAATATGTTTGGCAGAGACAAGAACCATGCATCTATCATTATCTGGTCTTTAGGCAATGAATGTGGCAACGGCGTTTGTATGTATGAATCATACGATATGATGAAGAAACTCGATAACACACGTCCAGTCATCAACGAACGTTCTATCTATGATTATAACACCGACATCATCGGTCTTATGTATGCAAGTCAGAACTATTTACAGAAATTCGTGGATGAAGAGTTAGACTCACTAGGTCGTCCTTTCATCATGGTTGAATATCTCCACGCTATGGGTAACAGCTGCGGCGGTATGCAGGATTACTGGGATGTCATCAATGCTAACAGACAACTTCAAGGCGGTTGTATCTGGGACTGGTGTGACCAATCTCTCATTCAGACTGACACAGTGAAACAAATTAGATGGTATGCAGCTGGCGGTGACCTCGGTGCTCTCGAAGGTATCGGCAACGACGACAGCTTCTGTGTCAACGGCCTCGTAACAAGCGACAGACGTCCTCACCATCATATCGATGAAGTAAAGAAGATTTACCAAAACATCAGCGTGGTGCCATTGGATATTGAAAAAGGATTGTTCGAAATAAAGAATAATTTCTTCTTCAGAAGATTGAATGAATTTGAATGTAGCTATGTCATCTATAGCAACGAAAAACCAAGATTACAAGGCAAGGTGCTCGACATCGACATCGCTCCTCAAAGTTCTAAGACAGTCAGCATCTCTATACCTAAGCCAAAAATCGATGCTGAAAGATCAGATAGATTCGCTAAGACAGAATATTTCATAGAATTTTCTTTCAAAGAAAAGACAGGCAACAGAATGAGACCTGCTGGAACAGAGATAGCATACGATGTGTTTAATCTTAATCTTGAAACACCAGAAGGAGAGATGCTCACCAATATCCCTGAAGTGAAATTCAATGATAATAAAAATGCAGTAGAAGTATATAACCAAGACTTCACTTTCGTCATCAGCAAAGAACAAGGTCTTCCAGTATCATTTGTATATAAAGGTATGGAAATGTTAGCTGGTCCTATCAAACCTAACTTCTGGCGTGCTCCAACACTCAACGACGACGTCGACCGTAACGCTCTTCCTAAATGGTTGAACGCTAACCTCAACGATTTGACAATAGTACCTAAGTCAATAAAGACACAAAGAATAGATAAGTCAAAAGTGGCAGTCATCGTAGTTCTTGAACTTAACAATGCAAGTGGTGCTAATATCATCACAACAGAGCAGGTATATGAGATAAACGGCTATGCTGACGTCATCATCTCAAATAATATACAGACAAAAGAAGTGGTATCGACAATGCCAAAAGTTGGTACACAGATACTTTTGAACAAGCAATTTGATAATGTAAGTTATTTCGGAAAAGACACAGAAAACTATCCAGATAGAAACTCATCTGGTAAGACTAATGTATATACAAGAAAAGCCAATACATTATTTGAATTACATGAAGAACCACAAGACAACGCTAACCATAGCGAGACACGTTGGGTTGCTATGTCGGATGCTAACGGACAAGGATTGTTCGTGACAAGCGATGAGCTCTTCAACTTCAGCGTATATCAATATTCAGATGAAAATCTCTCAATAGCAGAGAGAATCAACCAAATGGAAACTGCTGACTACTGGACATTCAATATCGACCACAGACAAGCTCCTCTTGGTACAGCGACATGCGGTCCTGGCGCACTCGAGAAATATCTCATCGACGACGACAGATATGAATATACAATAAGAATACGTCCTTATAATCTGAAAGAAAAAGTGGATGCAGGTAAGTTGTATAAACAAAACGTTATCGGTGGATTTAATAAGGTGGCAACACCTGTCATCACAACAGACTTGACACGCTTTGATAAAGAGATGAAAGTCACTTTGACATGTGCCGATGCTAATGCTAAGATATATTATACATTAGACGGAAGCGAGCCAACACAGAAGTCTAAGTTGTACACAAAACCTTTCAGCATCAACAATACAACAACAATCAAGGCTAAGGCGTTCGCTGCAAACAAAATGGCTTCTTTCACTTTGATAGAAAGCTACGAACGTCTCATCATTTCTGGTACTGAGTTCGTTGAAAAACCAAACAGCAACTATGCAAAGAATTATGAGACAGCCATGATGGACGCAAGAAGAGGTGTTGCAGGCAACTGGGGCGAAGACTGGTTAGGATTCTACGGCAAAGACGCTGAGTTTACAATAGAACTCTCAATGCCAACAGATATTGATAAGTTGTTCATCGGTTATGGCGTTCAACCTAACGACTGGGTCTTGATGCCTAAAAGCATTAAAGTTTCGGTATCTAAAGACGGTGTCACATATACAGAACCTATCATAGCAGAGTCGCCTGTTTACAACAATAGCAAGGATGTGAAACGCAGGGAAGAAGCAAGAGCTATAGTAAATGTGAAAGGAGTCAAATATATCAAGGTGAAAGTTGAAAGCTATAAGACCTTGCCAGACTGGCACGACTATGCAGGAGAAGATGCATGGATTATGTTGGATGAGATAACAATAGACTGATGAATTATATTTCTATTGATAATATTTCTAAGGCTTTTAGCGATAAACTATTATTTGAGAATATTAGTTTCGGTATCGAGAAAGGGGAGAAGACAGCTCTTGTCGCTGCCAATGGAACTGGTAAATCGACGATGATGAAGATTCTCGTAGGTAAGGAGGAAAGCGACAAAGGCTCAATATCTTATAACGAGAATATCAGGATAGGCTATCTTGAACAACTTCCTCAGTTTGATGCTGAGCTTACAATACAAGATGTTATCTCTACAGGTCATACCGATATTATGGCTGTCATACAGCGTTATGAGAATGCCTTGCTCAACCATGTCGACGATGATAACATCGCGACGAAGAAAGAGCTGGAACAGGCTATAGCTCAGATGGACGGACTGCAGGCGTGGTCGTATGAGCAGCGTCTCAAGCAGCTTCTCTACACCTTCGAGATAACTGACCTCTCTCAGAAAGTGGGCACCCTCTCAGGCGGTCAGGTGAAACGTCTCGCCCTCGCCCTCGTGCTCCTCGACGATCCTGACATATTATTCCTCGATGAGCCTACCAACCACCTCGATATGGGCATGATAGAATGGCTCGAGAAATATCTCACTCAATCGACAAAGACGCTCTTCATGGTCACTCACAAGTCGGAGGCCAAGCGGTCTTAGGAAGACAACAATGGGCAC
>JAZLEF010000132.1:0-35551 GCA_045615125.1 Bacteroidales bacterium | reverse complement strand
GTTCGACTTGCATGTATTAGGCCTGCCGCTAGCGTTCATCCTGAGCCAGGATCAAACTCTTCTTTGTAGATTTGTATTGCTTTTATCTTGTTTTCTGTCTTGACTCGGATTTATCTGCTTTGAATTGATAAGGTCTTTTTTTTGTACTTCCTTACCTTTCAGACTTTGCTTGGATCATTCGTTCAAAGAACTTCGCTTGACAACATCCCCTCTTTCATATCAGCACCGTTCCCGTTGTTTTGCGAGTGCAAAGATACTGCTTTTTCTTTCCAATCCAACATTTTTATGAAAAAATTTTCATTTATTTTAAACTTTTCCGCTATCAGCTGTCTTACAAGGATTTACAAGCGAGATTTCGTGAAAGCCTTAGCTCGACTATGCCGCTTCAGGCCTTGAAAATCGCTTTTTCGGGCAGTTTTCAGGCGCATCCTATAGCAAAAATATCACAAAACGGAGAATTTTAATGAAAAACCGATACGGTTCTGAAGGGTTCTTGGGTACAGAATCCTTACTCGTATATGCGTTTTTATGGCAGCGCCTGCTTACAAAATGATTGCAGATCACAAATCAACTTATACACCTTATTAATTAATTTAGAGGGTCGGTTAATGAATTTATTTTTAAAATCAATATTTATACAGTTAAAATTGCTAAATTTGCGAATAAATTATTTCATATGAAAAATAGATATTGCTATATCATTACATTGTTACTAATTTTGTTATCATTAAACAAAATCAATGCTCAATATTTTGTAAATGAAGACCTTGCCCATATAATTGGAAGTAATTTCATTTCAAGTAACAGTAATAACTCTAACCCAACACTTAAACTTATACATACTGAAATAGGTTCAGACAAACAAGCCAACCTATACATATTCAATGTGGAAAACGGAGGTTTTGTTATCGTTTCCGCATCTAAAGAATCAAAACCTATATTAGCTTATTCGTTAAAAAACAATTTTAGCGAAGAGATTCCTGCCACTGTAACTTATTTCATTGACAATTACAACAACACCATCAATTATCTCAAATCAACAGATAATTCTATTGACGACACAACAATTGAATTATGGAAAGAATTGGAATCTAACGAAACAAGAGAAAAATCTGTAGCGATTGTCGATCCTCTTATTAAAACAACATGGAATCAAGATTGCTACTACAACGAATATGCGCCATACGACAACTATGGACCTTGCAACAGAGCATACGCAGGTTGCGTTGCTTGCGCCATGTCGCAGGTAATGAAATACTGGAATTATCCAGAAACCGGCAAAGGCTCCCACACATATTACCACCCTACTTACGGAAATCTATCGGCAGACTTCGGAAGCGTCACATATAAATGGGACGAAATGCCTAATAATATATGGAATCATAATGATGCAATTGCAACACTGATGTACCATTGTGGAGTGAGTGTCGATATGAATTATGGTTCTAATGGTAGCGGCGCACAATCGAAAGACGTTGAGACCGCCTTAAGAACATATTTCGGTTATTCTGCTGCTAAATATAAAGAACGATCATCTTACCAAGACGAGGAATGGATTGCTTTATTAAAAAGCGAACTTGACAAAGAACAACCTATGTATTTCTCAGGCACAGGAGAACCAGGCGGACACGCAATAGTATGTGACGGATACGACAACAACGACTATTTCCATTTCAATATGGGATGGAGCGGAATAGGTGACGGTTTTTACAGTATCGATGACGTTAACGGATTTCATAATAATCAGGCCATTGTTATGAACATAATTCCATTACCAATAAATGCTGATGAAAACAACATCATATACGTCACACCTGACGGTACTGGAGACGGCTCATCATGGGAAAACGCGACATCCAAATTAGAATATGCAACAGCAATCGCTTCAGACGGAATCACACAGGTATGGGTTAAAAAAGGAACATACTACGGTGACAAGAGCGATGAAAACGGAGCATTCTGCATATACCCTAAAAACAGAATATATGGAGGATTCGCAGGAAACGAAACACCAGATTTCGACATCAATAACAGAGACATAGAATCCAACCCAACAATATTAGACGGCGAAAATGAAGTCCGCGTTCTTTATCAATCAAATCATTTTGCATCAAGCGCGTATTCTATTTTTGACGGCTTTACAATTCAAAACGGAAATTCCGGATCAGGAGGAGGACTATTCGTCAGCTCTAACAGCCGTTTCTACAATTGTAAATTCATAAACAACAACACGAACGGACAAGGCGGTGCCGTACTAACAAATTCTCCTGTAGACAACAACACAACAAATATTTTTGAGAACTGTATATTTGAAAACAATTCCGCATCAATGGGTGGTGCCATATTCGATGTTAACGGACTAAAATTAATTAATTGTAAATTCATAAATAACTCAGCCAACACCAAAGGCGGAGCCTACTACGTTTTTTCAAATAAAGATCCAATATTAATCAACTGTATTTTCGCTTCCAACAGTTCTTCCGACGGCGGAGCTATTTACAACAAAGGCCAAATGACAATGACTAATTGTAACATAGTAAGAAACACAGCCCTAAATAGCATCGGAGGACTTTACAACGAAAACAAATACAGCAAATTCTATAATTCTGTATTTTGGAACAATAGCTCTAACAATGATGCATTTCAAATTTACGGAGAGTCACAATTATTCAATTGCGCAGTTGAAGGCGGATTTGAAGGAGTCAATATCATCAGCCTCTCCACTAACAACAAAGGCAACGACAGCAACAATTATCCATTGTTCAATAACCCTGATGACAACGATTACCACATATTAGACGAATCTATATTGATAAACGCCGGCGACAAAACATACGATAACGTTTATGAAAACGATATCGACAACAACATCAGAATAGTAAAAGGCCAAGTCGACATCGGTGCATACGAAAACCAAACTGGCGCAAGTATCATTGAAACAACCGACAACAACATATTGATATATCCTAATCCAACAAAGAACCATATCAATATTATTGGAGATACAGATTTGACAATAGACATTTATAATTCATTAGGACAAAAAATATATTCAGAAAAATGTGGAAACAACACCACAATAAGAACAAGCGATTGGACAACCGGATTATATTTTGTCAAAATAAATAATAAAATATATAAAATAGTAAAATAATATTAACTTAAAAAAGCACAGAAATGAATATTGGAGATAGAATACCAGAAATTTTAGGCATAGACCAAGACGGAAAAGAAATCAAGAGTAGCGATTACAAAGGAAGAAAAATTGTTCTTTACAGTTATCCAAAGGCAAATACAAGCGGATGTACCGCTGAAGCATGTTCTTTACAAGCTCACAAAGCAGAACTAGAAGCTGCTGGTTATTCCATCATTGGCATAAGCAAAGACAAGAAAGAATTACAGAAGAAATTTGCCGACGCACAAGGATTAGAATTTCCACTTATCGCTGACATCGACACCACCCTTCTACAAGAGTTAGGATGCTGGGGCGAGAAGGTGGCTTGCGGACGTCGCACCATCGGAATACTCAGAACCACATATCTCGTCAACGAAGAAGGCATTATCGAGAAAATCTTCACACCTAAGGAAATCAAGACAAAGATTCACGCAGAACAGATTCTGGAATACATCAACAAATAAGATTTTCTTCAGCACTCAAATCGACACGAATCAGATTACACCTTACTTTTGGTAATCTTCCATCCTATTGCTGCGACAACTATCGACATAATCGGGCTTAGGATATTAAAGACACAATACGGCAGATACGACAGCGTAGCTACATTTAGAACAGTAGCGTGCGTCATGCCGCAGGTATTCCACGGAATAAGAGGACTCGTCACTGTTGCCGAGTCCTCCGCACTTCTACTCAGTAGCCGCGACTCGTATCCGTTTCTTTCATAAAAATCTTTAAAGATATTACAAGTCAAAATTATCGAGAGATACTGATCGCTGATACAGACGTTACTGAATATCCCCGTAAAGACAGTGGACGCTACGAGAGTGACGGTTCGTTTTATAAGCCTCATAATAAGATTCGTGATATTAGCTATCATTCCGCTAGCCAACATCACACCACCGAAACACATCGCACATATTATCAGCCAAATCGTATTCATCATCCCGCTCATGCCACGCGTCGCTATCAATTCCGTAAGCATCGCATTAGAACTCACAACCGAAGTATCTCCATAGCAGCTTATCATCATCGCTTTTATCATATCAACGGTTGTCGTTTCACTACTTATATCAACAATATGTGGAATAATCTGTGGTTGTGCAACAGGAATAAACACAGATGCCATCACCGCAGATATGAACAAAACTATCAATGACGGCAGTTTGAAAAGTATCATTACAAAAGTCACCAGAGGTATTATCATCAGCCAAGGACTTATATTAAAAGTCGACTTCAAGGCGTCGGCGAAATCTCCTACATCTTGCCGCATGCCACCTTCAAAAGAAAAACCTGCTATTAAAAATATCACCAGACTTATCAGCATTGACGGAACTGTCGTTATCATCATATATCTTATATGTTCAAACAGAGGCACACCGACAGTCGAAGAAGCGATAACGGTAGTATCGGAAAGAGGAGAAATCTTATCACCGAAATACGCACCCGATATTACAGCACCTGCAATCCATGAAGTAGAAATCCCGTAGCTCTGCCCTATCCCTATAAGAGCGACACCGATTGTAGCGATTGTCGTCCACGAGCTTCCTGTAACAATAGAAACGACAGCCGAGACGATACAACATATCACAAGAAAAACATTCGGATTCACTATTTGCATTCCGTAATAAATCATGGTCGGCACCACGCCGCTCAGCATCCAGGTTCCGCCGATAGCTCCGATGAGAAGCAGCATCACAATGGCTGAACCAACATTAGCGATGTTTTCTTTTATACCATCTTCAAAGGATTGCCACGGCACTTTGAAAAACAGCATACCGATAAAGACGCAGACCGCAGAAGCCACGAGCAGCGCAATCTGACTCGCTCCTTCCATAACGGAAGTGTCGAAAACTTTTACGACAAAAATAAGACTTATGATTAGAAATATTATAGGAACAAAGGAAAGGAATATCTTCGTTTTTTCGATTTTCATCTTCTTCATAACAAAATTAGGATTTCTTGTTACAAAGATAATGTCGAAAAAGAAGAGATGTTTCTGTATGAAGAAGGTTTAACTTTTTATTAAAATATTATTTCGTATTGTTTTGGGCGTTCCGGCAAAGCCGTCGGGCTTTCCGCTATATCTTTTTCCGTTCCGTTACTTTCTCGCTTCCAAAATTCATTTCTATTCCCAATATCCGTCCCCGTTTCCAACATCCGCCTCCACTTCAAAAGGATGCCGCTCCAATCCCTAACGCATAATTCAAAACCCCGACAACACTTTCTTGTATCGAATCCTCCAATTCCATCAGGAAAGTGTTTTTTATCTCTTCAACGACTTCTTCTCTATCAAAATCTTTTAACCAAAAAGAAATGGTATTTTTTCTTGTCTCTTCATCATGATGTTGGATAAGATTATAAATCTTGACAAAACTGACGGTGTCAACTTTCAGCGACATCTGCACAAGATTCTGTTTCTTGACATTCGCCGCATCAATGGCGTAGAGCAGACAATATATCAGATATTCTTCCCTATTCATGATGATTATGACTAATGGCTAAAGACTAACGGTTGATTAATATTTAGATTTATATATCAAGAAGACGGCTGGTCTTTTGTTCCAGTCTTTTTTTATTCTCTTCCATTCTGATATCGGCTTGCTAACGATTTCCTCGTCTGGCATTGAGATGTTACAAGCGACGCACAACATTGTATTCGGATGAAGAGTCTTTGTGAGTTCTTCTATCATCGCATTGTTACGGAAAGGCGTCTCTATGAACATCTGTGTCTCGTTGTTAGTTGCAGAACGACGTTCGAGATTTTTTATAGCAGCTGTTCTTTCAGGAGATTTTATAGGGAGATATCCATGGAAGCAGAATGTCTGTCCGTTGAATCCGGATGCCATCAATGCTAATATCATGGCGTTAGGTCCTGTCAAGGGGACTACTTTGATTCCAGCCTGATGTGCAAGTTCCACGATAAGAGAACCTGGGTCAGCCACACAAGGAGTTCCGGCTTCTGACATTAGACCGACATCGTAACCGTCTAATGCTGCACCGAGGAAGGTCATCAAATCGGGGTTTTGATTCTTATCATGCTTATCCAACTCCACGAAAGTCAGTTCGTCGATAGGGCAAGGCATATTCATTTTTGAGAGCATACGTCGTGCTGTGCGTACATTTTCCACAACAAAAAAACGAATCTTTCTAACTATTTCCAATGTTCCTTGAGGGATAACCTGCTCGGCCGTTGTTGCACCAAGCAAAGTAGGAACGAGATAAAGTGTTCCAAATTGACGATTCATCAGCAGATTTTTTTCTCTATTTCCGTATATAACATCTTAAATTGTTTATCTGTCTCCAAGAGGTTGGAAACAGTCTTGATAGCATGAATCACCGTAGAGTGATCTTTATCTCCGCACTGCTTACCGATGACAGCGAGAGAACATTGTGTATATTTCTTTGCGAGACTCATCGCTATTTGACGAGGCTGCACCAGATACCTTTTCTTTGACTTAGACTGGAACTCTTCTATCGACACATTGAGATGGCTACATACCACATTGACTATATATTCAATAGAAACCTCTTGTGTGTTGTTATTCACGAAACGTTCGATAAGTTGACGAGCCAAATCCATAGTGATAGCTTTCTTATTGAAAGAAGACTGTGCTATCAAGGAGATAAAGAGACCTTCCATCTCACGGACGTTACTCTTCACACGCGATGCTACATAATCGACGACGTCATCAGGAAGTTCTATTCCATCGTTATAAGCCTTGCGTTTCAAAATCTTGATACGTGTTTCAACGTCTGGCGACTGCAAATCTGCCGACAAGCCCCACTTGAAACGTGAGAGCAGACGTGGTTCCATATCCTTAATATCTATAGGAGCTTTATCGCTTGTGAAGATAAGCTGCTTACCATTCTGTTGGAGATGGTTGAAGATATGGAAGAATGCATCTTGTGTCTTTGCCTTTCCTGAAAGGAATTGTATGTCATCAACAATAAGCACATCTATCATTTGATAAAAATGAACAAAATCATTTCTTGTCTTATTCTTGCATGAACTCATGAATTGTTGTATAAACTGCTCAGCGTTCACATAAAGAACAATGAGGTTAGGATGATGCTTCTTTGTCTCCAGACCAATGGCGTGGCTCAGGTGTGTCTTACCCAAACCAGTAGGACTATAAATAAACAACGGATTGAAGGCTGTCTTACCAGGTTTCTCGGCTACTGCCATACCTGCAGAACGAGCGAGTCTGTTGCAGCTACCTTCTATATAATTATCGAAAGAATAATTCTCGTTAAGCTGAGATTCAACTTTAATCTTGTTGATACCAGGAAGAACAAACGGGTTAACAATCTGTTTCTCGTTTTCATCTTCCATTTTGATAGGCACCCTTACCGCCGGGTTCACAGTGTTGGTCTTATCTGTTGTAGGAACACTAATTCCGTAAGGATTTTCAGTGCCGTAGTTATCCATCACAATGCTGTATTGCAATCTACCAGCACTACCCAAGACCTTGTTAATAGTAAGTTTCAACAAGCTGATATAATGAGTTTCAAGGTATTCATAAAAAAACTGACTTGGCACTTGTATCGTCAAAACATCGTCACTATAAGCTATAGGCTTGATTGGTTCAAACCAAGTCTTATAGCTCTGTGGCTGCGTATTCTCTCGTATCATTTTGAGACAATCACTCCATATTTCGACACAATGTCTGCTCATTTTATCTGTTGAAAAATTACAAAGTTTTAAGAATCAAAAGATTAAAAATTTCAATTTCGTCCCCGAAATTTTCAACAAAAATGGGCACAAAAAAGTTAATAAAAAAATAAAATTAATCTTGATTATTAAAATTCTTTGGTATAAATTACGAGGAAACAAGCGAGACCACAAACAGCTTTTGTAAACATCAGATTATTAAACAGTTCGCAGATAATTCACATCTACGCCATACAATCTTTTCAATTTTTCCACTACTCTATCAGCGTCTTTTTTACGCACCGAAATTTCGAGATAACAGTTCATTTCAAACCTAGGATTCTGTTGCTCAATACATTCATCTTTCAACACTCGCATCACCTCGTTCATAAGAGGATAATCAAAGACAACGGAATATACTTCGTCAATGGTTTTTTCTATAATAGTCGCATTATCGAGAGCCTCTCGTGCAGCGGTCTTGTATGCGTTTATAAGTCCAGGCACTCCTAATTTTATTCCGCCAAAATAACGTACCACAATAACACAAACGTTGGTCACGTCTTTAGAGAGAATCTGATTCAAGATAGGCTTACCTGCCGTGCCAGAAGGCTCACCGTCATCGGCAGAACGATAACAAGATTTATCCGGATTCATGATAAAGGCATAACAATGATGACGTGCATCGAAATATTGTTTCTTAAACTCCGCAACACGCGCCTTAACATCATCCTCGGAATGTACAGCAAAAGCCTTGGCAATAAACTTACTGCCCTTCTCCTTGTACAAACCGTCACCTTCCTCAACTAATATTTTATATGTATCTTCAAGCATTTCTTCACGTCAACGGACGACAGATGCCGGGAACGGACATTGGAGACGGATGTGCATGTTGATGATTGAAATCATCCAGTCTTCTGACTTTAGTCTCTTATCTTTAACCTTTTATCTTTAGTCCTAATTATGTTTTGCAAAGATAAAATATTTTTCAATATTTTTGCGATATGAAAGTACCATCAAATTTAGTCAAAGACATAAGAAAATATTATTGCAACCAGCTTTGTTCCATTTACGAAAACGATGAAGCAAGTGCAATGATTCTCATTTTATTAGAACATTATTTCAATATAGATAGAATCAAGATGGCGTTAGAGCCAGATTTACGTCTCAGCGAATCGGAAATGCTTACATTCCATTTCGCCGTAAAAGACCTGTTAAAAAACAAGCCTATACAATATATAATAGGTGAGACTGAATTTTGCGACATGAAATTCAAGGTAAACGAAAACGTCTTGATTCCTCGCCCAGAGACCTCGGAACTTGTTATGAATATTGTCAAAAGACAAAAGACAAAAGACAAAAGACAATTGTCGATTTTAGACATTGGAACAGGAAGCGGATGCATCGCCATCAGTCTGGCGAAACGAATTCCCAACAGCAAAGTCTATGCTCTTGACATTTCAGAGAAAGCATTGGCAGTCGCGAAAGAAAATGCCATTAATAATGATGCAGATATCACTTTCATCCACGATGACATTTTGTCTTTGAATAATAAGATAGAAACAAAATTCGACATTATCGTAAGTAATCCCCCATACGTCAGAGAGCTAGAGAAAGCAGAGATGCGTGACAACGTTTTAAACTGGGAACCACATAACGCTTTGTTTGTCAGCGACAGCAACCCACTGATTTTTTACAGAAACATATTAGAATTTGCCAAAAACAACTTAAAGCAAAACGGCGAAATATGGTTTGAAATCAACGAATATCTAGGAAAAGAAATGACCGACTTATGCAAAAAATACGGTTTTTCAGATATCGAGATTTTCAAAGACTTCAGAGAGAAAGACAGAGTTGTTAAAGTCCACAAGACTACATGACTACAAGACTACAAGTAAGGAGCGCTCTTATTAAAAAGGTGCTCCTTATTTACACCTCTTCAATTCATAATTCATAATTCATAATTAAAAATCAATCAAACATCACTTTTGGATTCATTGCGCTAGGGCTTTTCCACTCGATGCCCCTGCGTGCGAGGGCAGCTCTTTTCGCGCTCCAATAAGCATGGCAGAATCCCATGCCACGAGTCTCGTCTTTAAGTTGTTCATCCACTTCTTTCTCAACATCATAAATCACCTTTTCCCATTCTTCAGAAGCCTGTATAGGGTCAACTTTCAGATGTTTGATGAGGTAATTCCACTCATCCAAAGCATGTCCGCTCAACTTACCATCAACTATCCATGCAAGTTTATATATGTATTCATCAACCGTACGGAAGTAATATTTATCCATATCCCTCTCAAGTTCAGGATTATAATCCGATTTCATCTCCCAATGTCGGCACAGTCTGTAATATTCGCAGAAAGACTGATATATACGAGGCATATCTGTGACAGAAATGGTATCTCTCTTCAAGAGCACCTCAATGGCAAATGCTCTCAAAGCAGGGTTTATTCCCTCATCTCTCATTGGAGATAAATCCTTCAAGATATGCATCATCCTTTTTGCGAGAGGAATATTTTTCCACACATCGCCATTGTCGGCATTGTCGCACATCTCATCAATCATACTCTCCATCTCAGCATATTCGTCGTCCCACTCCCACTCGCCAGAAGGTGCAGAGAAAAAGAACACATAACGTTCCGACATACTGACATAAATATTAGAAATACCATACCAAGGAGTTCCCATGACTTGCCATTCCCTGTTAATCTTATATGTCTTGCCCCTAAAAACGAAAATCATTTCTTTCTCATCTATGGATACGACTTTTAGCTTATGGTCGAAGAAGACATATTCGTCGCCCTCATGAATTTTATCTTCATGCAGATAATTACAACTCGTCTCTCTGTTGCCTACACTCATATCTCTCGATTCAAAGACACGAGCGATGCTGAAATATTGTTCCATATTATTAATGATTAAAATACGCTTTACAAAATTCACTAATAATTTTCACATTTCAAAGAAAAAAACTTTTGTCATTTGTCTTTAGCCTTTAGTCATTTTTTTGTATCTTTGCCGCTCGAAAAAGCGATTGTCGCAGGCAGAAGCAATTCTGCGTGAGGAAAGTCGGGACAGCGCAGAGCACCGTACTTCTTAACAGGAAGGTATCTACAAGATAACAGCAAGTGCCACAGAAAATTACCGCTCTTCGGAGTAAGGGTGAAAATGTGAGGTAAGAGCTCACGCGAAATCGTGGTGACATGGTTTCGGGGTAAACCTTACGGGCTGCAAAACCAAATATACCGACGATGATTCTTCGAATCGTGAGGGCTGCTCGTCCGAGTCGGGAGGGTAGGTCGCTTGAGCCTGACGGCGACGTTAGGCCTAGAGAAATGACAATCACCTTGGCAACAAGGAACAGAATCCCGCTTATGCTTTTTTTTGTTTTTTTTGGCCGTAACTACGGTCAAAAAAAACAATTTTTTCTTACCTTTGTCGTTAAATAATTATCATTAATTTTTTATTATAAAAATATGAAATATATCTTAAAAAATTTCATTGTCACGACATTACTATTACTCACATGTTTCTCTTTATCAGCACAGAAAGAAACAAACCAATACGAACCTGAAGCCACCTTTGAAAGAGGTCTCTTGCTCTTTGATAACAAGCATTACGCATCGGCCCTCGAATGCTTCGAAAGCTACATAGCCTCATCCGACAGCAAAAACGAACAGAATTTAGTAATGGCAAAATATTATGAAGCAGTGTCATCATTATTCTTGGGCAACAGCAAAGGAGAGACTAAAATAATAGCTTTCGTCAAGGAAAATCCTACAAGCCTAATGGCCGACCATGCCAATTTCTTATATGCCAACACTTTATTCAAAGAAAAGAAATATCGTGACGCACTTAAGATATACAAAAACACCAACACACAAAGCCTCAACAGTAACGAACAAAACGAAAGCAGATTCAAAGAGGCTTATTGCTATTACCAAACTAACGACATAGCCAACGCAAAACCATTATTTTACGAATTAACATTAAACGACAACGAATATCGCGACGACGCAAGATATTATTACGCTCACATCCTGTACATCAACGAGGAAAAAGAAGAAGCATTAAATTATTTTAACATATTAAAAGACAACGACAACTACAAGGACATTTCAAACACATACATACTTCAAATAAATTTTGACAAAGGCAACTATTCCGTAGTGTCAGAAGACGGCGACGACATCTTAAACAAGTCAAAGAAAAAGCGTAAGTCAGACATCGCCTTAATGCTGGCAGAGTCGTGGCACCAACAAGGAGACTATGCCAAAAGTCTTGAATATTACAACATAGCATTAGAAAGTTCCAACCGCAAGTTACCTAGAGAGATAGAATTCAAGATAGGTTTTTGCAAGATGAAGACCGAAGATTATGAAGGAGCCATCAACCACTTCGCCAAAGTCACGGACAAAAACGACAAACTCGGACAATACGGTTCATACTACATGGCACAATGCTACACCTTCACAGAGCAAGACAAATTCGCAAGAAACACATTCTTCAAGGCTTACAAGATGAACTTCAACGACACTTTGAGCGAGAACGCACTCTTGAATTACGCAACTCTCAGTTTCATACCAGGCATCGACCCATTCAACGAGACTATCAACGTGCTCAACGAATACATCGACACACATCCTAATTCAAGCAACATCAGCGAGTTGCAAGATATTGTAATACATCTTCTTCTCAACTCCAACGATTACAGCAACGCACTAAAGACAATAGAAGAATTCTCCAACGTAAGTCCTGAACTTGAAAAAATACAATCACAGCTTACATACAATGTCGGCATACAGTCATACAACGAAGCCAACTATAATGAAGCCATAAAATACCTCAAGAAGACTATAGACAACAGCAATGCAGATCCATCTGTAAGAGCCGAAGCTCTCTTCTGGATGGCAGACTCATATTATCAAAACAAAGAAGAAAACAACGCTTACAACGCATACCAAACATTCACAAAATCCCCGATAGCAAGCAACACCGAAGTCTATCCCCTCGCCTACTATAACATGGGATATATCAATCTCAACAAAGGAGACTTCGCCAATGCTTTAACAAAATTCAAAGAATATATCAACTACGACAAATCATCAGACAAGTCATTGCAAAGCGACGCATGGCTTAGAATAGGCGACTGCTATTTCATTCAACGCCAATACAACAACTCTATAACAGCATACAGCAACGCGATGAAAATAAGCAGCAAAAACCTCGACTACGCTTATTACCAACAAGCCATGGGTTACGGCGCATTAGGCAAGACCAACGAAAAGATAAGCTGCTTAAACATCATAACAAGCAAACATAAAAAATCATCATTCTACGACAAGGCCTTATACGAAATAGGAATGGCATACCTCGGAAGCAACGACAGCCGCTCAGCCGTGGCATCATTCGACAACTTAGTCAAAGAAAAACCACGTTCAAGCTATGCAAGAAAAGCCCTCATGAAAGTCGGAATGATTTATTACAACAACGACGAAAACGACAAAGCTCTCGAGAAACTAAAGACAGTAGTGGCTCAATACCCAAACACCGACGAATCGAGAGAAGCCCTCAACATCATCAGCAATATCTACCGCGACAAGAATGAGATTCAATCATATTTCAAATATATAGAAGACAACCAACTCGCGACAATAAGCATCGACAAACAAGATTCATTGTCGTTCAAAACAATAGAAGGATTCTATTCAAAGAAAAACTACACAGAGACACTTAAAGGCGTAAAACAATATTTGGGAAATTACCCTAACGGCGCCTACCTCCTCAACGTCCATTATTATGCGATGAAATCGATGGAAAGCAGCAACAACATGGATGGCATAAGAACACATATTGAATATATCATAGGACAAGCTGACAACGATTACACCGACAACGCACTTCTTCTGATAGCAAGAATGGACTACGACGACTCAAACTATGAATCATCAGCTTCACATTATGAAAGATTAATCAACATCACTGAAAACCAACAAATCATGACTGAAGCAACAGAAGGATGTATGAAGAGCTACTATTTCAACAAAGAATACGACAAAGCTATTGAAAAAGCCAACCATCTCATCGCAACATCAGACATATCTGAAAATCAAAAAAGACAAGCCAACTACATACTCGGAAAGTCATATTTCGACAAGGAAAATTATGAAGAAGCACTTAAATACTTCGACATCTGCACAAGCATCGACAAGAGTGAGACAGGAGCCGAATGCGGCTATTATTCATCTGTATGTCTTTACAACCTAGACAAATATGACGAAGCCGAAGAAAAAGTATTCGAGGTTTCAGACAATTACAACGCATACATCTATTGGACTGTACGTTCATTCATCATACTCAGCGATGTTTATGTCGCAAAAGACAATGCGTTCCAAGCAAAAGAAACATTGAAAAGCGTCATCGAAAACTATCCTCAAGACGGAGAATATTATAACGACATCATAAAAGCCGCACAAAACAAATTAGACTTAATCAACAATGAATCAAACGAATAAGGAGCAACATATAATGAAGAAAAATAATTTTGTCATCGCTTTAATATTTCTCTTTGCAAGCACATTATTAAATGCGCAATCGCACAACGAGGAAGTAACCATTGAAGGCTCATACACTCCTCACATCAAAAAATCGGAACGTTTGATAAGAACACCTGAGATGCCAAAACGCGAGTTCAACATTCCTAATTATAGTGTCAACACAAAAGATTTCTTTTATAACTATAAAGTGGAGTTAGAACCAATAAGTCCATTACAATACAA
This sequence comes from Bacteroidales bacterium, assembly GCA_045615125.1. Classification (GTDB taxonomy): domain Bacteria; phylum Bacteroidota; class Bacteroidia; order Bacteroidales; family F082; genus Limimorpha. The sequence continues at coordinate 20,943 of JAZLEF010000132.1, read as the reverse complement.
TTACGACAAGGAAGAAGAGATAACCAACAACTTCATCAAGGCTGGCATTGGAACAAGACTGTCGCCTGAGTTCCTTTTCCGTCATTACTCAGATTTATCTAAAAAGACAAGCCTCGGCATTGGAGTGACACACAACTCAACATGGTTAAACATGAAAGACTACGCCAATTCGAAATATATGAACAACGCCTTCAATGTTTCTATGAGCAACCGTTTCTCAGGCTTCCAGCTTCACTCACGCATAGACTATCATTACGACATGTACCACTTGAATAATGACACATTATATTTCGGCAACAATACAAATCTCAACGAGAGCAGGAGAAGCCTACATTCTTTAAATGTCAACTTATTAGCCAACAACAATCAGACAAGCTACAAATCATTATACGACGAGTTTGCTTTAGACTATTCATATTCAGGAATACAAGGAGGAATACAAGAAAACCTTTTGAAGTTCAAGGCACATCTGGAACATTCAAACTCATGGTTTAGAAAAAGCAGTGGAATACAAACATTGGCTATCGACGTCAATGCCGACATCGACAATGTCAGCCAAAGTCTCTTCCTGATAGCTGCAAATCCATACATGGCATTCGATGGCGAGTATTACAATTTACATCTCGGTTTTAGAGTTGACGCCAAGACCAACAGCACAAGCAAAGGAGGCATATATCCCGACATCAAAGGAAGCCTATATCTCTTTGAAAGAAACATAGAATTTTACGCTGGAATCGGCGGAAGAACAAGAATAAACACCTTGAAAGAAATATTGGAAGAAAATCCATTTGTAGTAGCCAACCCGTTGAATTATGCAGAATTCGATTATGAAAAAACACATTTTGATTTTCAGGGAGGATTAAAATTCAAGGTAATGAATCATGTCAGCGGACATGTAGGAGTAAGATACAGAATTATCGACAACAAAGTATTTTATGTAAGCTCATTAACTCAACCTAATGTTTTCGACATCGTTTTAAACAATTGTCATGTATTTAATTTTAAAGCCGATTTACATGTAAAAATCAATGACGAGATAAAAGTAGTCGGTGACTTCGCATACAACAATTACGATTTCATCAAAGCATATAACACCAGCGATGCTCCTGTCACAAGAGCTCACGCATGGTATATGCCAAAAGTAGAATTCACTTTAAGAGGAGTTTACAAATACAACCAAAACTGGAATTTCAACATAGCCACATATTTTGAAGGCAAACGCTACGCTTTGACAGGCCAGACAGAATACGCCAATGAATATGATTATAATGGAATAAAAGAGCTCAAGCCTTTTGCCGACATACAGTTAGGATGCGACTACAACTTCAATAAAGACATCACATTCTACGCAGAACTTAAGAATCTAGTCCATAACAAATATCAGATGTACTACGGTTATCCAAGCTATGGATTCCAGGCATTTTTAGGTTTTAAATATAGATTTTTGTAGAGGAAAAAACTGACTATTTTTTTTAATATTTTTTATCGTGTATTGTTAATAATACACGATTTTTTTTATTACCTTTGCGCATACATATTTAATAAGAAAAAGTATTTTTATTAGAAGAATAAAATGGCAGAAGAAATAAAAAATGTTGCTGCAAGCACATACAACGCAAGTAACATTCAGGTTTTAGAAGGTTTAGAAGCAGTGCGCAAACGTCCTGCTATGTATATTGGAGACGTTAACGTCAGAGGTTTACATCATTTAGTATATGAAGTTGTTGACAACTCCATCGACGAAGCGATGGCTGGTTATTGCAACAATATTGATATTAAGATTTTAGCAGACAATTCCATCCGCGTAGCCGACAACGGCCGTGGTATTCCAACAGGCTGGCACGAGAAAGAACAACGCTCAGCATTGGAAGTAGTACTTACAGTATTGCACGCCGGCGGTAAATTTGACAAAGGCTCATACAAGGTATCAGGCGGTCTGCACGGTGTTGGTGTCAGCTGCGTCAACGCTTTGTCAAAACACCTCACAGCAGAAATTCACCGTGAAGGAAAGATATTCAAACAAGAATATGCCTACGGCAAACCTTTGACACAAGTTGAAGTAGTGGGCGAAGCAGAAGACACAGGAACAATCATCACCTTCACTCCTGATGACTCCATATTCCTCACACATATATACGACTACGACACATTGTCAAAACGTATGCGCGAGTTGACATACCTCAACCACGGCATCACCATCACCTTGACAGACGAACGTGAAGTCAATGAAGACATGAACATAGCACCTAAGAGTGAGACATTCCATTCAGAGAACGGTCTCGCCGACTTCATCGACTATCTCGACAAAAACCGTGAGAAGCTCACACCAGAGCCAATCACCATCTCAGGTGAAAGCGATAACGTACCTGTTGAAATCGCCTTGGAATACAACACCTCATTCTCAGAAAACTTACACTCATACGTAAATAACATCAACACACACGAAGGCGGCAGTCACCTCTCAGGTTTCCGTCGCGGCTTGACACGTACACTCAAGTCATACGCAGAGAAACAAGGCATGTTCGCCAAGTTGAAATTTGAAATCAATGGCGACGACTTCCGTGAAGGCTTGACAGCTATCATCTCTGTCAAGGTTCCAGAACCACAATTCGAAGGACAGACAAAGACCAAGCTCGGCAACAGCGAAGTGATGGGTATCGTCGACAAGATCGTCAGCGACCGTCTCAACAACTATTTGGAAGAACATCCAAAAGAAGCTAAGATGATTGTCGACAAAGTCGTTTTAGCTGCTACAGCACGTCATGCTGCACGTAAGGCAAGAGAACTCGTACAACGCAAAGGCGCATTGTCAGGCTCAGGACTTCCAGGCAAACTAGCCGACTGTTCCGACAGAGACCCAGAAAAAGCAGAATTATATCTCGTTGAGGGTGACTCAGCGGGCGGTTCAGCAAAACAAGGTCGCGACCGTTCATTCCAAGCCATCCTTCCTCTCAGAGGTAAAATCCTCAACGTGGAGAAAGCAATGCCTCACAGAATATTCGAAAGCGATGAGATTAAGAACATCTATACCGCTTTGGGAGTTACGATAGGAACAGAAGAAGACAGCAAGGCATTGAACATTGAAAAACTCAGATATCACAAGATCATCATCATGACCGATGCCGACGTGGACGGCAGCCACATCTCAACATTGATTTTAACATTCTTCTTCAGATATATGCCAGAACTCATCAACAAAGGTTATGTCTATATCGCAACACCTCCTTTATATTTGATAAGAAAAGGTAAGACAGAACGCTACTGCTGGACAGAAGAAGAACGCGCACAGATTACTAGAGAATGGTCATCTGATGGCAGCGACAAAGGATTACACATCCAACGTTACAAAGGTCTCGGTGAAATGAACCCTGAACAACTTTGGGACACAACAATGAATCCAGAAAACAGAACATTACGCCGTATCACCATAGAAAACGGAGCGGAAGCCGACTATATCTTCTCAATGCTTATGGGCGACGAAGTAGGTCCACGCCGCGAATTTATTGAACAGAACGCAACATACGCCAATATTGACGCATAACAAATAAATATTACAGTTATGGATAACAACGACAACAAACTAGACATCTTAACAAAAAAAATCTACGAAGAAGGAATCGAAAAAGCACAACACGACGCTAACGATATTCTTGAAAAAGCTAAAAAAGATGCCGAAAATATCATTAAAGAAGCTGAAGCTAAAGCTAACAGCATAATAGCAAAAGCCAACAACGACTCAGCCAACATCAAGCAAAAGACAGAAGCTGAATTAGGCATGAGCGTTAAACAAACAGTAGCTTCTTTAAAACAACAGCTAACAAATCTCATCTCAAATAAGATAGCCGTTGACATGACAACAACAGCATTCAAAGACGAAGAATTCGTACGCGAACTCATGAGCAAAATCATTGAGAAGTGGAATGCAGAAGGCAACGCTAGTCTTAACGTAATGATGAATGACAAAGAAAAAGAAGAATTTGAAAAATACCTTCTTGCTAAACACAAAGACTTGTTGAATAACAACTTGACTCTTGTTGTAAACGCAAATCAAAAAGAAGGATTTGTAGTTCAACCTAAAGACGGCAGCTATAAAATAACATTCTCAGAAAAAGTCTTTGAAGAATTCTTCAATGCATATATAAAAGAATATTCTAAGAAATTGTTATTCTCATAATTCATAATAGATATATCTGTAGAGAGATATATCTTTTTTATTTTGTCGAATCATTACATTTAATAAAATGAACATTGCAGGAGGAAATTATTATTGCCTGATAGCAGGACTACCAGAGATTAGCCCCGACGACAAGAAGTTAAGTCTCTCAGTGCAAGATTTACGCAACTATCTGAACGATTACCTTACTAAAGAGGAGATAGAGGTCATCAACCTTTTCTTCTACCCTAATGATAACGCCCAGATTCTGCGTCTTTTACAAAAGCAGGAAGCCGACCCTACACTTCAGACGGTGTTCACCGCATCACAGTTAGAAGACGAAATCAACGACCCAATGTTCGTACCTTCTTATATTAAGGAGTATCTTCACGACTTACAGAAAGAAGACAGAGAAGCGAATAAGCGTCTTCCAGAAGTGGAATTGAGCGAAAGATATTGGGACTTCATGCTTTCACAAAAAGAAAGACTCGTCAAGAAATACGCTGAGTTTACATTGAACATCAAGAATCTTATCACTGCGCTCAACTGCCGCAAATATCATATTGATATAGAAAAAGAAGTCATTGGCGATTCATACTTCGCTAATCAGTTGAAGACATCACGTGCCAAAGACTTTGAATTATCCGATGACTATCCTTACGTTGACAATGTTTTAGCTTTGTTCGACAAGGACGGCACTGCTGAAAGAGAATATAAGATAGACATGTTATACTGGGATTTTCTTGATGAGATGACAGAACATAAATATTTTACATTCGACAACGTAGTGGCATTTATGCTCAAGCTGATGATTCTGGAACGTTGGAGCAAGATGACTACAGAACAAGGAAAACAGATTTTCCGCGAACTGTTGAACCGTTTCAAGACAGAATTTACGTTTGATAAACAATTTGATATATAATAATAAAACCATATAACATGAATAAGACAATAGGTAAAGTAGTAAGTATCATCTCCAACTTGGTTTTGGTTCGCATCGAAGGCGATGTCTTCCAAAACGAGATTTGTTTCATCTATTTAGGTGAAGAGAAGTTGATGGCTGAAGTTATTAAGATTATTGGCGACATAGCATACGTTCAGGTTTTTGAAAGCACACGCGGACTTAAACCAGGTTCTAAGGTAGAGTTTGAAGGACACATGTTGGAAGTTGAACTTGGTCCAGGCTTGCTTTCAAAGAACTTCGACGGACTTCAGAACGACCTCGACAAGATGGACGGAGTCTTCTTGAAGAGAGGTCTCTACACACCAGCTCTCGAAGATGACAAGAAATGGGCTTTCACTCCATTGGCTAAAGTTGGCGACAGAGTAGTTGCTGGCGACTGGCTCGGCAATGTGAAAGAGAACTGGCTCGACCACAAGATAATGGTTCCTTTCAAATTTGAAGGCGAATATACAGTAGCATCTGTAGCTGCTGCAGGCGAATACACCATCAAGGATGTAGTAGCGACATTGAAAGACAAAGAAGGCGAGATACACAATGTCACAATGGTACAAAAGTGGCCTGTGAAACTTGCTGTCAAAGCATATAAGAGCAAACCACGTCCATACCGTCTGTTAGAGACAGGTGTACGTGTCATCGACACCATGAACCCAATACTCGAAGGCGGTACCGGTTTCATCCCTGGACCTTTCGGTACAGGCAAGACCGTTCTTCAACACTCATTGGCAAAATACGCTGACGCCGACATCATCATCATGGCAGCCTGCGGTGAACGTGCTAATGAAGTAGTGGAAATCTTCGCTGAGTTCCCTCACCTCGAAGACCCTCGTACAGGACGTTCATTATACGAAAGAACAACAATCATCGCTAACACATCCAACATGCCTGTTGCAGCTCGTGAAGCATCAGTTTACACAGCTATGACAATCGGTGAATATTATCGTGCGATGGGATTGAAAGTGTTCTTATTGGCTGACTCCACATCACGTTGGGCACAGGCACTCCGTGAGATGTCTAACCGTTTGGAAGAGCTTCCAGGACAAGACGCCTTCCCTATGGACTTGTCAGCTATCATCGCTGGATTCTACGCCCGCGCAGGTATCGTTTATCTCAACAACGGAGCAACTGGTTCAGTAACATTCATCGGTACTGTATCACCTGCTGGTGGTAACTTGAAAGAACCTGTGACAGAATCAACAAAGAAAGCAGCACGTTGCTTCTACGCTTTGTCACAGAACCGTGCCGACTCCAAACGTTATCCAGCTATCGACACCATCGACTCATATTCTAAATATCTCGAATATCCTGAATTCATCGACTATTCAAAAGAAAAACTTGATGAAAACTGGATTGAATTGGTTAGCGAAGCACGTAACATCTTGATTCGTGGTAAGGAAACAGAAGAACAAATCAACATCCTCGGTGACGACAGTGTGCCAATCGATTACCATGTCACATTATGGAAATCAGAATTAATCGACTTCGTCATCCTTCAACAAGATGCATTCGACAAAATCGACGCTTCAACATCAATGGAACGTCAGGAATATATGTTGAAAAGAATCATCAGCATAACTCGTTCTGAATTTAACTTTGAAGGTTTCGAAGAAGTTGGTATCTATTTCAAGAGACTCATCAACGTTTTCAGACAATTAAACTACACCGTCTTCAAGTCAGAAGAGTTTTACAATACTGAAAAAGAAGCCGATGCTATTCTTGAAGAAAAAATCATCAAATAATTGAAAACAAAAAAATAACATATATCATGAGTGCATTTCAAAAAGTTTATACAAAGATCAGTCAGGTCACGAAGGCTACATGTAGCTTGAAGGCTACAGGTGTCGGTTTCGATGAACTCGCATATATACACGGACGCTTGGCACAGGTCGTTAAGATCTGGGGCGACGAAATCACTTTACAGGTTTTCTCAGGAACAGAAGGTATCCCAACAAATGCTGAAGTCATTTTCTTAGGCAAGGCTCCTACCCTCAAAGTCAGCGACGAGTTATGCGGACGTTTCTTCAACGCTTTCGGTCAGCCTATCGACGGCGGTCCAGAAGTAGATGGTGAAGAACGCGAAATCGGCGGACCATCAGTGAACCCTGTACAACGTAAACAGCCATCAGAACTCATCGCCACAGGTATTGCAGGTATCGACTTGAACAACACCTTGGTTTCAGGACAGAAGATACCATTCTTCGCCGACCCTGACCAACCATATAACCAAGTGATGGCTAATGTTGCGATGAAAGCTCAAGCCGACCGTATCATCCTCGGCGGTATGGGTCTCACCAACGACGACTATTTATATTTCAAGAACTTATTCGAAAACGCCGGTATCTTAGACCATATAGTATCTTTCGTCAACACAACAGAAGCTCCTCCTGTTGAACGTCTCCTCGTTCCAGATATGGCTCTTACCGCAGCAGAATATTTCGCTGTAGACAAAAACGAAAAGGTATTGGTTCTCTTGACCGACATGACATTATACGCTGACGCCTTGAGTATCGTCTCCAACCGTATGGACCAAATTCCATCTAAAGACTCTATGCCAGGTTCTCTCTATTCCGACTTGGCTAAGATCTACGAAAAAGCGGTACAATTCCCAAGCGGCGGTTCTATCACAATCATCGCTGTTACAACATTGTCAGGTGGCGACATCACACACGCTATCCCAGACAACACAGGTTACATCACCGAAGGTCAGCTCTTCTTACGTAAAGACACTGAAATCGGCAAGGTCATCGTCGACCCATTCCGCAGCTTGTCACGTTTGAAACAGCTCGTTATCGGCAAGAAGACACGTGCCGACCATCCTCAGGTAATGAACGCCTGTATCCGTTTGTACGCCGACGCTGCCAACGCTCGTACCAAACTGGAAAACGGTTTCGACTTGACAGGCTACGACGAACGCGTACTTAAATTCGCTAAAGAATACTCCAACGAATTACTTGCTATCGACGTCGACCTCAAGATTGAACAGATGCTCGATACTGCATGGAACCTCTTCGGCAAACACTTCAACAAGTCAGAGGTATCCATCAAGAAAGAATTCATGGATCAATATTGGACAGGTAAAGAAGAGTAATTGCCAATAAATTAAATCCTTAAAGTTATGGCAATAAAATTTCAATATAACAAGACATCGCTTCAACAACTGGAGAAACAGTTGAAGATACGCGTGCGTACACTCCCTACCATCAAGAGTAAGGAGTCGGCGCTGCGTCTCGAGGTGAAACGCTCGAAAGAGAAAGTCGAGGAGTTTGACGAAAAACTCGAGAATATCTTACAACAATCCGGCGATATCTTACGCTTATGGGGCGAGTTCCAACCCGACATCATCAGCGTAGAAACCGTGAAATGTAGCGTCAAGAAAATAGCTGGCGTCAACACTCCAGTGTATGAAGGAGCGACTTATAAGGTTAAAGAATTCAGCGTATTCAATATGCCATCATGGATATTAGACGGTATAGAATATATGAAGTCGTTAATCGACATCACCTTGGAACGCGAATTCTGGGTTCGTAAAATGGAGCTGCTCAGCAAGGCAAGAAAGAAAACAACTCAAAAGGTAAACCTCTATGAAAAGGTACAGATACCTGGCTTCGAAAATGCCATACGTAAAATCAAACGCGTCATGGAAGACGAAGAGAACCTCGCTAAGGCAGCCCAAAAGATAGTTAAAATGCGTCAAGAAAAGGAGGTTGAATCATGATTACACCTATGACAAAATTGACGATGTTAATTTATCATCGCGACTACAAACAATTCCTCATCGACTTACGCGACCACGGCGTCGTCCACGTTCATGCAAAGAAACAAACTCTGCAAGACGAGAACATGAAAGCCAAGATGGCCGAGATGAAGCATATTTCTAATACCATTAAATTGTTAGAGAAAGTCAACATGTCAACAAGTCAACAAGACAACAAGTTGATAGACTTGAATAACGACAAGTTGATTGCTTTCATCGATAGTAAGTTCACTGAGATTGATTCTATCCAACAACATATTGCCGCATTACAAAAAGACGACAACGTCTATAATGTATGGGGTAACTTCCCTGAAGAAGAAATAAAGAAAATCCAAAGCAACAACTGGGACTTGAGATTCTTCAGCGTACCTAACAGCAAATATGACGAGAAATGGGAACAAGAATTCAACGCATTCTTGATTAATGAAATATCTGGCTTCAAATATTTCACTACCCTCACTTCTAAAGATAAAAACGTCAACATCGATGCCGAGAGTTATCACTTCCCTACAATGTCGAAGTCTGAAATAACAGCTCAAATTGATAAGTTGAAAAATCAACTGGCAGAGACAAGACAATATCTCAACGACATCAGCAAAGACGCCATAGACAAGCTCAACGAATATAAGAAGTTTGTCATCGACGATGCTAATTATTATAAAGTAAGTGAAGCAGCCAACAAATTAGCTGACGACAAAATCATGTTATTGGAAGGCTGGATTCCAACTGAGATTGAGAAAGACACCATCTCATGGCTCGAAGGCAAAGAGATATATTTCGAAGCGACAGAGCCAGAGAAAAACGTCGACAACCCTCCTATCAAACTTAAGAACAGAAGATTCGCAAGATTATTCGAGATGATTGGTAATATGTATTCCATCCCTACTTATTGGGAATTGGATATGACACCTTTCTTTGCTCCGTTCTTCGTGATGTTCTTTGGTTTCTGTATGGGCGACCTCGGCTACGGAGCCTTGATTTGCATAATAACATTAGCATTGATATTAAGCAAGAAACTTAAAGACATGAACAACATTTTGTGGCTCGGTTTCTTCTTAGGATTCGGCACTGTCATCATGGGTACTATCAGCGGCACCTTCTTCGGTGTTCCATTGTTAGACGTTGAAGGTATCCCTATCGTCGACAAACTCAAGAGCATCATGTTCAAATCTGAAGGTATCTATTCTGCATTCTATGTATCTTTGATAATAGGTGTGTTCCAAATCTTGTTTGGTATGTGTCTTAAGATTATAAACATGACCAAGTTATACGGCTTCGGAGCAGCTGTATCTACAATAGGATGGGTCATCATGCTCTTAGGCGGCATCGTCACATTCTTGATTGACGGCATCGGAATTCCATTCTACGCATGTCTCATCGTCGGTGCAGTCTTGGTATATCTGCTCAACGGACCAATCAACTCGTTTGCAGCACCATTCAAGAACATAGGTTCAGGCTTATGGGACACATACAACATGGCGACGGGTCTCTTAGGCGACGTTCTTTCTTACATCAGATTATTCGCCTTAGGTTTGTCAGGTTCAATCTTAGGATTAGTATTTAACGACTTAGCTATGAATATGAAGCCTGATATACCAGTAGTAGGAACAATAGTAATGGTACTGATATTAGTTTTCGGTCACACCATGAACATCGCATTGTCAGCATTAAGTGCTTTCGTTCACCCAATGCGTTTGACATTCGTTGAGTTCTACAAGAACTCAGGATTCGTCGGTGGAGCGAAACAATATGAACCATTTAAGAAAAATTGAAAACTTAAAACTGAAATTTGAAAATTAGAAAATTAAATTAAAAATTAACAAATAAAAAAAATTAACATTATGACAACAGCATTAATTTTAGCTTATGTAGGTATCGCTCTTATGATTGGTTTATGCGGTATCGGTAGTGCCCTCGGCGTAACATACGGTGGTAACGCAACAGTAGGTGCAATGAAAAAGAATGACGAAGCATTTGGTAACTATTTAGTTTTAAGTGCTATGCCTGGTACACAAGGTTTGTATGGTTTCTTAGGATTCTTCTTGTTACAAGGTGTATTATCACCAGACATCGCTATGAACCAAGCATTGGCAGTATTCAGCTGCGGTTTGTTCCTCGGCGTTGTAGGTTTAGTATCAGCTATCCGTCAAGGTCAACTTTGTGCTAACGGTATCACAGCAATCGGCAACGGTCACGATGTTTTCGGTAAGACTTTGATCTTAGCAGCTTTCCCAGAATTGTATGCTATCATCGCAGTTGCTGCAACATTCTTGATCTCAGCAGCTATATAATTGAAGACTACAAGACAACAAGTCTATAAGACTAAAAGATAGAGGCGTCATGGAAATATGACGCCTCATTTTTTATCCTAATCACGAAAGAAAAATCCACTAAATCACACAAAACTTCACGAAATAGTTTTTTTAGGTAAAAAATCATCACTCCATTACTTCATAACTCCATCACTAAAAAAATTCTGAGGTTTTGAGTTTCTGAATTTCTGAAGTTCTTTCTTTTGGGCGTTCCGTCTCCGCTTCCAGCTCCGCCGTCGGGCTTTCCGCTATATCTTTGTTCGCTCCGCTATCGCCTACGCTCGCAAAGGATGCCGCTCCAATCCCTAACGCTTTGGCGACTACTGATTCCAAGTTTCAAACACTAAATATATAATTCCCAACCTCTAATTCCTATTTAAGACGCGATAAATCACATCCCTACAATTCCTTATACCCTTAATTCCTTAGAAACTTGGTGTCTTAGTGTCTCGGTGTCTTAAAAAAGTCACGTAGTGACGACAGTTTCCAGGCAGGCGGTGGAGTGCGAAGCACGGAACCCCTGCATTCATGACCGGAATGTTATAAAAGTGCTGAAGGCACGACAGAGGCATTTTCTGTCGCACCTTCGGCGCTTTGATTTTTTTTGCAATCTTATTTTGCAGGGATTCCGCACTGCGTGCTTCATCACCTGCCTGGGAACTGCCGCTCCTGACGGAGCTGTTTTGAAATTCCTCAATTCCTTAAATCCTTATACTCTTAATTCCTATAAAAGACGCATCAACGACATAAAGTTTATTTTTATTTGTGTCGTGTGAAACATCTCTACATTGTGCCTTCGACAGGCTCAGGCACCGACCACCCTGAATTCCTGAAATCCAGATACCCTAAACTCCTGAATTCCTAATTCCTAACTCCTAACTGATATACCTCTCCCGCTTCTGGTATCACCACGTCTTTGAATCCGGCTTTTCTCAGCACTTCGCTGTATGGTACCTGTGCCTTGTAGTCGCCATGAACGATGAACACCTTCTTCACCTTCTCTGGATTCTGACATCTGAGATATTCCTCCATCTCTTGATAGTCGGCATGGCCGCTGAATGCATCAATGCTGAAGACCTCCGCCTTGACAGCATGTGGCATACCGAAAATAGAGATTTCTTTCTCTCCATTCAGAATACGGGCGCCGAGTGTGGTAGGTGCGCAGTAACCGATGGCAAGAATAGAGTTCTTCGGATTGTCGATGTTATTCGCAATATGATGCTTCACTCTGCCCGCTTCCATCATACCTGAAGCAGAGATGATGATACATGCCTCGTCTCTCCTATTCAAAGCCTTCGAATGATTTACATTGGTGATATATTTCAAATTTCCAAAACCGAATGGGTCTTCATCATATTCAAGGACTTCTGCCACATCTTTGTTAAACAAATCTAAATGCAGACGGAAGATGTTAGTAGCATTGACAGCCAAAGGACTATCGACATAAACTGGAATAAACGGAAGTTTCTTCTCGTTATAGAAGTTATTAAGTATATATACAATCTCCTGTGTTCTTCCGATAGCAAACGACGGTATAATAAGTTTGCCTTTTTTCTCCACACATGTATGCTTAATAATTCTTAACAACTCATCTTCCGAGAACTGCTTATCCTGATGCAGTCTGTCTCCGTAGGTACTTTCCACGATGAGATAGTCACATTGAGGGAATGCGTCGGGAGCACGGAGAAGATAGTTGTTGTTACGTCCGATATCGCCAGTGTAACCGATGCGTGTCACCTCGCCGAACTCGTCAATCTCTATGGTGGCAGCTGCACTGCCAAGGAGGTGTCCCGTATTGGTGAACTTTACTTTTATGTTATTATCAATATTGAATTGGCGGTTGAGCGGCACGCTGATAAAGAGATCTAAACATTCTCGGGCTTCTTTTTCTGTATAAATAGGATCGACAGGTTTCAATCCCTGACGTGCTCTTTTCTTGTTAAACCATATCGTATCATTTTCCTGAATGAAGCCGCTATCTGGCAACATAATCGAACATAAGTTACGTGTTGCAGCAGTACAGATCACTGAACCGCGAAAACCTCTTTTATAGAAATAAGGTATCAATCCCGAATGGTCAACATGGGCATGTGTCAAGATGATATGGTCAATCTCGGCAGGGTCAACCATAGTGTTTCTGTTTAAAGAATCTGTCTCAAGTCCTTTGCCTTGAAACATACCACAATCGAGGAGTATCTTCTTTCCATGACGTGTGGTGATGAGGTGCTTGCTTCCTGTCACCTCTCTTGCTGCTCCGATAAATTTTATTTCCATATCATTAAAATTAAAAAGGCATCCACATAAAATGCAGATGCCTTAGTTATTACTTAATAATGTTAATTTGTCTTGTCATCACTCCAGACTCTGTCTCGATATTCAAGATATAAAGTCCTGAGTTCAATTCGCTGAGGTCGAGAATTGTTTCATCAGTATCGACATCTTGTCTCATAACGACTTGTCCCGTCATGTTAACGACTGTCAAAGATTTCATTTGCTCAGCCTTGACATTGACTTTATCTTTCAATGGGTTTGGATAAACCTCAACCTTATCTGAAATATTTTCATTTAATGAAGTGATATCAACCATAACGAAATCGTCTGTTGAACCTGCAGCGAGTCCATATTCTGATTCGCAGTCTTCATCAGCATAATATGCTGTCACCTTATAATATGCTGTTCCAACTTTGTTGTTCATATCTGAATATTGGAAGTGGTTCATGCTTGGAACATCGACCAAATTTCCAATAAACTCATAATTGACATTGTCTTTACTTCTATATACTTTATATTCTGTAAGTGACAAACTTGTCTCCATCTTATCCCATTCAATCACTGCACCGAACTCGCCATCATACCAGTAATATTCTGCTGTGATATTAGTTGGAGGAACACATTCATCTATCTCTACGCATACTTCGTTAGAAGGATCAGTAACGTTTGCCTCATGTACCGACTTAACCACATAACAATGATTTCCATCAGGTACATTTTCATCGACGAAAGTTGTTGCTGTATTGTAAGAAGCAACGACAGTCTCACCACGTAAGACCTTGAAATAATCTGCTTCTTCTACTTCTTCCCATGTAAGTGTGACATCATTACCATCCACTGTTGCAGTAAGGTTTTTAGGACGTGTGAGTACTTTAACTGTCACGTCTGCCGTAGCCATCTGTGAACCACATGTAGCAGTGACAGTAAATGTTGTTGTCTCCATCAATTTTACTGTTGTTGTTCCTGAGTTAGGATTATCCAAAAACTCTGCTGGTTCCCATCTATATTCAACATCACCGTATGCGTCTGTCGCAGTAGCAAAGAGTGTTGAAGTTTCTCCTTCTACTATAAATCCAGGATTTGCATAAATAGATACTTTAAGTTCCAAAACATTAATGCTTGCTGTCTCACTCTTTGGTGATTCAAGACCTTGATATACTGATGTAACAGAATATGTATATAAATTTTGGCTTAAGTCATTGTCGGTAAATGTTGAAGCTGACAAATCTGAAGCTATCTTAGTATTTCCACGATATACGTTATATGTAGCATTCGATATTGATGGAGTCCATGTCAATGTAACGTCATTGTCATCCACTGTTGCATTGAGATTTGTTGGAGGTGTGACGACAGTCACAGTGACTGAAGCTGTTGCTGTTGTGTTGCCGTCATTGACTGTGCATGTATAAGTAGTTGTCTGTTGTGGACTTGCTACTGGGTTTTGAACATTAGCATTGTTGAGACTTGAAGATGGAGTCCATGAGTATGTGTAGTTATATGAACCGCCGTAAGCGTCAGCGTTCAAAGTAACGCTTTCTCCTGCCACTATCACATTGGAAGAAGAGCTTGCATTTATTTCGAGTGGCTCGTTTGTGGTTTCAACGATATCGATTGTAGTTTGATATGTGATTCTATTAAAACCGAGCACTGTCAATGTAGCCTCGCCAAGTTGTGCTGGAGCCTCATATTGAATCTTAGCCACCCCGTTTTCAAATTTTGCAGTACCCATTATCTCACCATTTCTTGTCAATGTTGCAGTAGCTTCACCAGCGTTTGTTGCATTGACTCTAAATATCGTTGAGCTCTTCGACATCTCTGGATGATGTGTTATACCCATATCTGTTGGGACTGCGTTACGCAATGTCAAGGTTGGGTCGCCGAAGAGATGCCATGTGTTATATGTAGCTTTGTATGCTTCACTATTTGGGTTTATGTCTAACACCTTCATATTACCGTTGAGAGATACGCCACCCATAGTACGTTTGATATTGTTAGTATATGTCTCTACTATGATATCGTTCATCTCATCTTGTCCATACATAGGAGGTGTCCATGGCTGTGAAATTGATGAGAACATACCTCCGATGGCACCTGTAGGCTCTCCTGTTGTATTGTTTGTCGCACGCATCCATGCTTCAGCGAAACATGGTTGATAATATGTGTATTCACCGTTGTTGCATGCTACAGAGATGATGAAAGGCAACTTATTATCGTTGGTCAAAGCGTTGACATGACTATTGCCGTAATTATAGACTGCCCATGATGTTGGAAATCCATGGTTGCAATAATTGATGAGGCTGACACCTGCGTTGATGTGTTCACTTATCATAGCTGCTGATGAAGTGACACCAGAAACGTTAGAGTAGTCACGGTGTACTGAAGTGTAGTTATAACCCAAGAGATCTTCTCTAATCTTGTCGATATGCTGATAGTCGTCTTCACCGTTATGTCCAACAGTACCTTCCTTATGAGAAACACCTTGTCCAACGGTAAGCCAAGTATCGCTGGCGTTGATGTCTCTTTCATAATGAATGACTCTATCAACATGTGTTGTTACATCAGCTACTGATTCTACAGAGAAACGACCTACTATAAGTTCATTGTAACTATCGTCACCTGTCAGCTGACCGAACCACCAATCTGAATAACCAGAGTAATCGTCGTAATAGGTTTGAGCCTGGATGAATTTACCGAGGAGATGAGCATAGTCGCCTACTAACAAGACATGTGTCAAGTTAGGGTTGTTTGAATATTGTGTGGAGATGTATGACTTAATAGAGTTAGTGTTGCCGCCAGCTTCTGTGACACTAACCATCGTTGTTTCGCGACCGATAGATTTTTTCCATTCAACGAAAGGTTGCATAGCGTCCATGAAATCACCATGACAGATAATCAAAAGATCACCTTGTTCTTCAACAACATTATATTTAGCACCTGCCTCTTTGTAGTTGATGAAACGACTTGAGTAAATCTTATCGAAGTCACAATCCACACTTATATTATTAGAACGTCTTTCAAAAACGTTTTCTCCTTCACCTTTTGTAGAGTACATTTCAATTCTCATTTTGTTATACACTCTCAACACCTTACTTACTGGGTTATAAGCAAATGGTGTCACAATGATATTCTGGCCGCGGAAGTCACGTATGATGTAAGGTGAATCTAGTCTGACTTGTGCTGCTGGGAAGAAAGTATCTTCTTGATAAATCTCGCCGTAGGTATAAGGAACGTCGGCTGGATTGATGCTACGAGGGAAGTCTCCTTTTGAAGGAGCTAGTTCCACATTAGGATAATCGACATAACTCACATCGAGGACACGAACATCCATCTTTGAGTAGTCGTTGATGACAACAGGGATAGATAATGAGATGAGACTTGGCTGACCAGCTTCGACAATAGATGCCATATCGTCGTTAGAAAGAACTATCGCATCACCTCTTGATGTCGTCACTTCGTTAGTATAAAAACCGTTAAGAACAAAATCAACGACAACAGATTCGTTTGTTGATTTTAATAGTGTTGTTGAATAGCTTTCATCAGATTTAGTGTTTAAAGAATGCCATTCCTGAGCTATTGCTGTCTGCAATAAAAGTAGTCCGAGAACTGTTAAAAATATTCTTTTCATGTTGTAGATTTTTTTTTTGCAAATATAAAAAAAAGAGCGACATTTTGAAGTGCCGCTCTTTATCTATTTAATAAATATTATCTATGTCTTATAATCTTTGTCCCAACTTAAATACCAATCCGAGTCTCACATTTGCTGCTTCGTAAGATGTGAGCATCTCCATTGTTGAAGCATTGAGTTTTGTGACTATCATAATATTGTCGGTAACAGCATAGATATTGACAGGTCCCAAATTTAAACCGATACCTACGCCAACGCTACTGCCAGAATATTTTGATGCTGTGTAGCTGGCTGTGACGTTCAAGACTTTGAATAATGAACCGCTATATGCCAATGTCAAAGCAGGGCGGAATTTTTCCTTTACATAATACATCTGAGCTATTGTTGTAAATCTGGCGAATTCGTTCAATTCATAATATCCTTGAAGCATTATTCTAGTCTTCAATGATGTCTTATATGCGCCTCCATCATATATTGAATCGTCATCCCAAACGTCTTCCAACAAATTTGAATATAAGTCTGTCAAATCGATGTTCATATTCAACAAATCGTTGAAGTCGTCTATAATAGCGTCATTAACAACAACATTTTCTTTGTGATTATGTTTTACCTTTGACTGTTTCCATTTGATATATCCGAGGTCATAGACGCCTGCCGATACACCGAAGTGTTTGTTGAAGGTATATGATGCACCGAAGTCGATGCCGAATCCAATATTTTCTTTTGCATCAAGGATTTCTGACATGGTAGCAGTCTCTGCAAAATAATTGCTGAAGTCACTAAGACGAGAGATGTCGTCCATATTCAACATCGTTGAAGCTACTATATTGATATTGACATCAGCAGTCATCTCGTAAGTGTTTTCATCGGTATATATTTTTGTGCCATCGTCGTTGATAGATATATTAGCTATACCTGTCAAGAGTTTAGGTCTGAGACCAACCGACAATTTATCATTGATTTTATATTGTAATCCCAAAGCCATCTCTGAATAGAAGTTGACATCTGTTCCGATGCTAAAGTCGGCTGGATTGTCATGTCCGAGATAATGGCCATTACCATTGACGAAGAAACCGAGGAAGTCTCTTGAATAATGGAACTCTCCATTATATTTAACACGCCAGTCAAAGTCAACGAATAAGTTTCCGAAGCCAAGACCCAAGCGTAAGATGTCCATAGAGAAATTGCTATTGATAAAGTTATCGTGCTCGTCGAGACTATTGATAAACTTATTAGCATCCAATATCTCAGGAGCTCCATTTACGAATCCGAACAGATTTTGATATTTGATACTTGAGTTATATACTGAAATACCAATATTAGACACGCCGACACCAAGAACAAATTTCGACTCAACAGGAATAGCTGGATTGTAAAAGTTGTTGTATGTGAAATGTGGTAATAATGTCAATGAAATACCGTCATTCTGTGCCTTTGATGTCATTGTCACTAACGACAACATCATTATTATAAAAAGTCTATATATCTTTTTCATATCACTATCATTTAAAAGTTAAAATCATCAACATAAATTTCTGTAGTCTTTGTCTTTAAGCCGAGACGTAGATTAAAATAATCATCGGTATTAATTACGACATTATTTCCGAGAGATGATAAATTGATATTTAACATCAGCTGGTTAGCACGTTGTACGTTAATCAACTTTTCGTCTGTCACATTGACGACAAGAATATCTTCTACTGGTGATCCGTCGAAGCATGCATGTACGAATGTGTTACCGTCAAACAATGAGTCTATGACAGTGCCATTTTCGAGTATGTACATCTGAGGTTTGATTTGTATTGGAAGAGCATTTTCAAAAATGAATTTAAACTCAAGTTCATCGAAGATGTCTTCAACATGAATCGATTCAGTATTTTCATTTTCCTGATCGCCTAAAGACAAGTTGAAATCGAGAGTGTCGATATATGAGAGACTTTGAATATCAAATTCCAAAGGCAAGGCTACATTACCAATAATATCGATGTGTGATTCATCTGTAATCATGTTAGCTGCAACTTCGTCACAATCCAATATAACAGTACCTTTAAATGTCAGGTTGTTATAGTCATCCAAGATATTTATCTCATCGATAAGAGCATCGTCAATCTCATCTATCAATCCGTAGTCTTCACCTGTTGAATTTAATATTATCTCTAATTGATTCCAGTCTTCCACGAGAGATGTCAAGTTACCATCGCAGTCGGAGAGATACAAAGAATCGATGAAAGCATCGGCAGTGAATCCGAATGAATTGATATATTTGATAGAAAATTCAGGTGTTTGCACTTTCAAGTCACCATAGAGATTAGGGAAGTTTAAGCTAATCTCATTGCTAGCCATGAATTCAAAAGTTGTTGCAGGTATAGCTCCGTCAATAGATTTGAATTGTATGTCTGACAAGCCTCCATTCATAACGAAGTTATATGTGCCGCCAATACCTTCAGATGAATAAGTAGCTTTGATGTTAGCTGAGAAAACGATATTGCCATCAACAGGTATCACCTCACATTCAGCAAGATCTATCTCTATTGTCTGAAAACCGTTATCGTCAACATTTATGTTGAGTTCGAGGCTACTTCCATCAGCCAACTTGATGTTATCTGTTACCAAAGATAATTCTTCGAGGAGTGTGAAGTTTGTTGAAATGTTAAAGAACATTTTTCCAGTCCTGATTTCAACGAAGTTAATTACATAACCATCATATTCAAATGGGACAGAGAAAAGATTGTCTAATGGCAATTCTATTGGGACAGGCACCGGTGATGGTGGTAATACTGGAAGTTCAAACTGATTACTTGACTCGAAAGTCAAATCATCTAAGGCAGATAAAATATCTGATGCCACCACTGCATTGATGATAGAGTCTGAATAACATACATGGATAATACCATCTTCAGACACCTGGATATAATCTGACATGATTGAATCCATACCATCTATCAAATCACCTATTCTCACGGTATCTGAGAATAATGATATTGCAAACTGGTTATCAATCTCAACTTTCTTAATATCATTCTTTTGACATGAAAAGAACAATACCACAACAAGAGCAAGACACAATGCCCTTAGATGTATAACAGTTATTTTCTTCATAATTAAATATTTTTTTTGATACTTATTTTCTCTTTACTTATCTGTCACAAATGTAATTATTTTTTTATTTGATTTACATTTATTTTACCAAAACTTTTTTAACGAATACATCGGCATCTGTTCTTATCTCAACGAAATATATTCCGTGTTCAAATCCCGACATATCTATTTGAGAAGCATTATCATATAATTTATCAACAATTTGTCCTTGATAGTTGTATATTATTGCATCAAAGGTCTTTTCAATATTGACATATAATATTCCTGATGTTGGATTTGGATAGACTTCTATTGAGTTATAATCCACTTCGTTTACTGACACCACCTTACCTATTTCCACAGTGATGAAAGCAGGCAATGAATAATGATTTCCTTTTCTTGCCACTATATTATATGTATAGACTCCATCATCCAAAGTCTCTGCGAATGAAGCGTCCTCTACTGTCGCTATTTGTTCGCCATCGCGTTTGATGATATATTCGTCTACATCAGCATCATTCCACATCAGGCTTACGTTATCCTCTACCACTTCGGCTTTAAGGTCCTTCACTGCGTCTAATGAAGTCATGACGTTAGGAGCAGGAAGTTCTATATTATCTATATATACACAGTCGGAACCGAAGCTGTCGGAAACGTCTTTCTTGTATTTCCACTCTAAGGTGTGGGTGCCTTGTGGAATAGTATATGTAAATTGTTCCCATGGCACGACGCTGCTATTGTTACCTTGCCACATCGCATATTGCTGACCATCTACCAAGAAATATAATT
>JAZLEF010000131.1:0-2435 GCA_045615125.1 Bacteroidales bacterium | reverse complement strand
AAATTATGCATAGAAAAAGAAAACGAGTGGTACGAATCGAACGAAGATTACAGACATCAAAACATTGACAGCGAACGACAAGCGTTATTATTTGCGATGAATCACGCTGAAGAGATTGGAATAAAAGGCGGAGTTTTGTTTGTCGATAATAATGTAGTCGCTTTTACCTTTGGTTTCCCTATCAATCACAAGACTTTCGGAGTTCATTTTGAGAAAGCCGACATCAGATATTTAGGAGCTTTTACTATGATTAACAATATGTTTGCGAAAGACATTCCAGAAGAATTCTTATATGTTAATCGTGAGGAAGACTTAGGAATTGAAGGATTGAGAAAAGCGAAAATGTCGTACAATCCGGAGTTTCTGATTACTAAAGGATTGTTGACAGTTAGAAATGAATAAAGACGCAGAGACACAGTGACTCAAAGTCACAAAGAGAAAAAACATTGCAACATTGCGACAATGAGTCTTTGAGACTTTTTATTATTTTTGCATTATGGTATTTTTAGACAAATATAAATATGGCAATCATTGCATAAATCGTTCTCTTTTATGGGAGTACGACATTGATAATTTTGATTGGTATAATTCTAAAACAATAGTTGTTCAGCGAGTTATAGAATTAGGAATGCCAGAAGATTATTATGCTGCATTTGATTTGTATGGAGGCATTGATGGTTTTAGAGAAATTATTAAAACAATACCTTATCTGAATGATATTGACATAAATTTTGTATGCATATTTTTTAATCTTAAAAGAGAAGAACTGAGATGTTGTACAAAGAAACAATTGAACCAAAAACATTGGAACTTTTAATTGATTTGCAAAAAGAACCTTTGTTATCAACATTTAATTTAGTTGGAGAAACAGCTTTAGCTTTACATTTAGGACATTGCAAAAGACAAATTCAAACATATTGATGCCAATCAAAGCATTGACATATTTTGACGATATTGATTTTAATGAATCTATAGTGATGATTTATAATGATTTTGATTGGGATAAAATTTCTAATCGCTTGATAGATATGACTAAAGAACCAAATAGAATATTTGAGAAAATTTAAAAATAAAAAATGAATATTACAGTATATCACGTTTCTTGTGAAGAGATAAAGAAACCTTCCGTTGATGTCAACGGTGAAAATCTTGGTTTTGGAAAAGGTTTTTATCTGACAAACTCAAAAATAGAAGCTGAAGCATTGGCAAGGAAAATGGCTGATAAAACAGTCATAAGCGTTTATGAGTTTAATTACTTCAAAACCAAAAACGTAGGATACCGTTTTAACGAATTTGAAACATACAATACAGAATGGCTTAATTTCGTGGCTGATTGCCGAAAAGGTAAAGACGTTGCTGCAGATTACGACATCGTCATCGCTGGTGGAATTTATGACGAAATAGCAGATATTGTTAGCGATTATGAGAAAAACCTCATCTGCGCGGAAGAAGCTGTTGAACAGTTGAGATTTAAAGACGTGAAATTCCAGATTTGCATTTTAAATCAAGAAATAATCGATTTCAATTTGGAATTTGTAGAAAGTTTTGCGTTGAATCAATAATGTAGATACGTATCAAAGTAACCTTTTAAAAACACGCATTGATGCGTCTAAAAATTAACATTTGATAATTAACATTTTATGGAAAATAATATAAAGAACCAGACCAGAATACTTTGGGACAAATGCTTCAGCGAGGAAGACAAACGATTCGTTGATTTTTATTTTGAGAAACGATACAACGAACAAGACAACATTCATATTGAAAAAGACGGCAAGGTGGTCTCAGCGATGCAGCTCATCTCCTACCCTTTTTCTTATTATGGAAAGACTGTTGGATGTTCCTATTTCTCTGGTTGCTGCACCGATCCTGAATATCGCTCTCAAGGTCTGATGAACGATTTAATTATCAAAGCGTTAAATCAAGCTAAAAACAACGGCGCATGTTTCGCTGCGCTCATCCCTGCATCAGAGAGTCTTTTCAACTATTACGAAGGAACCAACTTCATCCCGACTTTCGATTATTCAAAGATTCGTATCAAAAGACAACAGCCGGCAGACAACAGTCAGCAGACAGTGACTATTTCAGTTTTTGATGATGAAACAGATCCTGAGACATTTTATCAGGTTTATGACTATTTCAATAGTAAGATGAGAGCACGTAATTGTTGTATTCAGCATGATGAATATGACTTTGGCGTTATCACTAAAGATTTGGAATTATTTGACAATCATCTTCTTGTCGCCAAATATGGAGAAGACATCTGCGGATTAGCATTCTGTTATTTGAGAAATGACGAGATTTTCATCAAAGACATATTAGCGGAATCCACTGCCATTTTCACCGATTTGATAACAGCAGCGGCTAACATCTTCAACAACGACACTATCAATATCATCATCCCTCCTGTTCCAGGACAAAAGACACACAAACTT
>JAZLEF010000130.1:0-19081 GCA_045615125.1 Bacteroidales bacterium | reverse complement strand
AACCAGGTTTCATAACTGTTAATTGATATGTACCTTTACGGAATGAATCCCATGTGTAAACACCTGTTGCGTCTAATACGACTTCATAATCGTAACCCATTTCTGGTTCTGACAAGTTAACAAATTTAACTGTTGTGCCTTCTGCTGTTTCGTTGCTGTTTGTTGTAACAACTACTTCAACTTGAGTTGTCATATTCTTGTCAATCTTATTTGACCAGATGATAGGAGATTCGTTATATGCTTGGAATGGATATACAACACCGCTGTATTCTAAGCCACCTTCTACTTCGTAAGGAACGAACCATGATGTTACTTCACCGATGTTAGCTGCTACTAATGATGTTGCACCTGTTGTTACGTCGATTGTGTAGAGGTTCATGTCTGAAGTGCTGAAGCATTGGAACCAGTAGAATGTACCATCATAGTGGTTGAAGCCACCGCATTGTACGTAGTTACATCCTTTACCTGTTGAACCAACTAATGTTGCTGCTGCTGTTTCCAAATCGATTGAGAAGAAGTCGCCTGATGAGATAGCAACACCGTATGCTTCACCTTCTAAGTTGATACCGAATGCCATGATTGTTTGGCCGATTTCGCCTACTGCTGTAGCAGAACCATCTTCAAGATTGATTGTGTAAAGAACACCACTTGCTGTACCATACATTGTATTTCTTGAATAGTCGTAAGCCATTTCAGTCATAACTGTAGCAACTGGATATGATTCGATAACTTCACCTGTTACATAGTCTATCTTGTGGAAGAAATTATCTGAGCTATAGCCGTAGAATACGCCGTCATAATAATCACCGCCTCTGTTAGCGACTGTTGCTGAGATAGCTGTTGCACCGAGTGGGTTTTCAATATCGAATCCTACATAACCTGTTGGAATACTTAATTGATAAGCAACGTTAGCGTAAGCGAGGTCGCCGCGTACCATTGATGGGTCGAAGTTACCAACAACTGTTTCACCGTTAAATTGTAATGCTTCTGTTGCATTAGCTACAAAGTCTTCACCTGGAACGAATGGTTTAGCGTTGTTAACCATAGATTTTCTGTTGCCTTCATAAACTGCAGCAACACCCCATTGGTAAACGCCATCTTCTACTGAACCCCATTTAGCATCAACGTAAGCTGTGTCGATGATATCTGAAGCCAAGAGTTCAACTGTTTCAGCTGTGTATTCACCTGTTAAGTAATCGTAACGATAAACTTTGTAAGATTTTAATTCACGGTTCATTTCTGGTTTTTCGTATGTTGGGAGACCAACTGACTTAGCTTGAGCTGTAGCGTCAGCTACGAAAGTACCTGTTGATACACCACCATTGAATTGAAGTTTATGGTTTTCATGGCTGAGGACCATTCTTTCACCCTTAGCATTTGTCAATAAACCTCTAATCATCCATGTATAGTTCAAGTTGTAATCTGTTGCTGCATGATCCCAAGCTTGACCGTCTAATGAAATCCAGTCGCTGTTAGAATCACCTACGTATGCGCAACCTGCTGCTGGATAAGTAACATCAGCTGTGTAGAATGTAATCCATAATGGTTTTGTACCATCGATTGTTACAGGTGTTGAAAGGTTAACTTCAACCATTTCTTCTGTACCTGTTAATTCGACGCTTTCTGATGAAACTAATGTTTCAGGAGCTGTTGTACCGCCTACATAGATATTAGCTGTGTAAATACCTTCATAACCAGCATCGAAGACAGAAACTGTTGTGAGAGTTGAACGATCATATAATTCTGTATCAGGGAATGAAACAGCCCAGTAACATGGTGCTGGTTGACCTGTACCGATTGAAGAAGCGTATTCACCATCGTCATAGTAAATCCAGCCTTCGTAAGCAGGTTCTTGTTGTTCGATAGCATTCCAGCTCCATACAACGTTAACATTTGAATCGTCTGCTTCATTAGCTGCTACTTGATATACTGGATAGTAAAGTTCATAAAGTTTGAAATTTACATCTGATGTTGTTTCATCGTAAACTACAACAACTTCTTCTAATGTGACAGCTTCTTGGTATTTTGATACTTGTGTGTAAGCTGAATATGTACCAGCAAGTAATTCACCTTCAAAGTAGCCGTTAGCATCTGTTGTGAATGTTGCAGCAACATCGTTGCCATATTCATCTTTACCTTGGAATTTAACTTTAACGCCAGGAACTGGTGTTTCAGCATCTTGTTCGTAAGTATAACCTTGTACTTTACCACTACCTGTCATGTATGCTTTAACAACATTTGTGAATTCTGATTCACCTTCGTCGTAGATAGCTGTAACTTTGAAGTTGTAACCTTCTTGGTTATATTCGAGACCGCCTACTGAATATGTTGTTTCTGTGATAGGTCCTTTATTAACTTTAACATCGTCTTTGTAGACATTGTAGCCACGGTGTGAACGATCTTGAACACCTTGCCATGACAATACGGCTTTTTCACCTGGATAAAGTTTTTGGTCAGCGATTTGTAACTTAGTAGGAGGATTGATTGATGTTGTGAAAGCCCAAACATCACCTTCTGTAACGCCTGATGAGTTACGTACATTAACTTGCCAGAAGTAGTTTGTATTGTTGTACAAGTCAATTATTTGATAGCCTGATGCTAAGTCTTTTGTCCAGTCAACAAGAACTTCTGTTGGAGGGAAGTCTGTACCTAATACCAATTGATATTCTGTTGCATATTTACCCAAATTCCAACGTAATACAGCTGGAGCTGTAACATTCTTTTGTTGGTATGATGGATATACCAATGTTGATTTTTCTGGAACTGGTATTGTTTCTGTTACAACGTTAACATTGAATTGGTCGCTTGTTGAAGAAGCGATGAGGTAATATTTACCAGGAGTCATCACCATGTTAGCGATTGGATTGTCGCCACCTGTGCTTACAGAAGAACGGTTGCCTGTTCTAGCAGCTTTTTCTTCAGCTGTCATTGTAGCATACAATTCTTTTGAAGTTGTTGTTGCTATTTCAGAATTTTGAGAAGCTCTTGAAGCATTTCTGATTGAAGTACCTTCTCTGAGGAGCATTGATAAACCTAATTTGTAACCTGTATCTTCATAATCGATCCATTCACCTGTTTCAATTTTTTGAACAGCGTTACCTGCTGGATTTACACCCCATTCTGTTACAGGGATAGCCCAAATACCTTGTGGTAATGTTGGATCTGTAACTACAGCTGTTAATGAAGCTGCTACCCAGTATTCACCTGCTGGCAAATTGATGTCGAGGTCAGAAGCAACGATTCTCATGATTGGACGTCCTAATGCGTCGAATTGGAATGAATAAACTCTGTAAATGCCTGTCCATTCTGTGTATGACATGAGGTTGTCTGTTGTGTTACCCCAAATTACTTGACCACCTTCTTTTGGATTACCATCATAGATTTGGATATATAAACCTGTGAATGGTGAATTTAATGTTTGGTTGTATTCGAATGCGTAGAATTCAATTTCATTGATAGTGATTTCTTTATCGCTGCTGAAATCGTCAGCCAACCAATATGTTGGATATGAAATGTTAGCACCTAAATATTCCATTTCATCTGGAACACATGAAGCGTCACCACCGTTGTAACCACCACCTGGGTGTGTGATGATTTGTGATTGATCGAAGTAGAAGAAATTCAATTCTGCTACATCTTCAACTTTTGGTCCTCTATAGTTGTTGTTTGCATTTGGATATGCTTCACCATTTAAATCTTCTGAGTAAACAGCAACCTTTGTATTTTGACCTAATACTTCTGCATTGAATAATACGTCTTTATCAATTGTAATCTCATAAACAGCGTCGTTAGCTGCTGGGTTGTTACCTGGTAAATCGTAGTTGTGGTAAATACCTTCGTTAGTTTGTGTAACTGAGAATGGGAAACCTGTAACTACTTCAGCACTTGAGATAACGTCAGGAGTTGCTGGAACGTATGCTGTAGCTGTGATTTGACCTACAGAAGCATGACGTTGATTGTTCCATAATGCTGCGATGTTTGTTGTTATTTCACCTTCTGAAACAGCTGCTTCAGGATTTGTTGTAACTAACAATTCGATGCTATTACCAGCTTCAAGTGTAAGAGGTAATTCTGGTTGATTTAAAATCTTGAAATAGTCTGAATTTTCTACGTCGATGATTGAAATTTCAATTGGCATTGAACCTGTGTTAGTTAATTTAACAGTTTCAGGATGCATTTCAGCACCGATTGGACGATGACCCATTGCTAATACTGATGGAACGAATTCCAATCCTGGAGGGTTACCAATAACGAATGTAGGATAGTATTTGTTGTTACCATAAATATCTTCTAACCATTCGTTTTCACCGTATGTTTCTGTTGAATTCAATGCTTCAACTAAATCTGTTGTTCCATTAACAGCTGTTGCCAATTCGAATTCATACAAGTCTTCTGCATCTTGTGTAAATGATACAACATTGTTCATTGCTTCTGCATTACATGTTGAACCGTAAGCATTACCATAAACACCTTCTAAATAATATACATTGTTGATACTTGTATTGCCTTCTGTGAAACCTATAGCAGCACCTGTTGTTTGTGTATCATTGCTTGAACTTACAATAGTACCTGCGTTATAAGCATTTATAACAGTAGCTTCTTTAATTCTACCAATAATACCACCCATGTAGTTGTTACCAGTTACTTTACCTGTATTGTAGCAGTTGTAAATGTTACCGCTGCTGCTGTAACCAGAGATACCACCGAGACGTTCGCCAGTACCGTTAACATTACCTGTATTGTAACAATCAACGATGTGAACGTTTGTTCTTGGATAAGCTACAACACCACCAGCGTATGATACAGCATTGATTTCACCGTGGTTAGCACAGTTTTTAACGATAGCATCTTTTTGCAATCTACCACCGATACCACCAGCATAACTTGATGAAGAAACTGTAGTGATTGTACCGTAGTTAACGCAATTGATAATGTATAAATAGTCAGTACCATTACTATTGAAGTCAGAAATGATACCACCGGCATTGTTGTCACCAGCCTTGATGTTAGCTCTGTTAATACAGTTTTCAATAACAACGTGTTGGCTGCCTTCGATAGGAGCTACTGCTGAAAGATCAACGTAACCAACAACACCAGCAGCTTGCCAATATCTTGTTTCAACTTTACCTGTTACTGTGAGGTTCTTAACAACAGCACCATTACCTACTGATTCGAAGAAACCTTGGTTGTAGTTAGAATAAAGATTAACATCAACTGTGTGTCCGTTACCATCGTATGTACCTCTGAAGTAATACTTAGCACCTGTACCGATAGAGAAGTTGACGCCTTCAATGTCAGCCATTTGAACAAAGTGTTTGCCTCTTGTTTTGAAACCTGCTACCATACCGTCAGCAAGTAACTTAAGGTCATTCTTTGAATAGATATGATATGGGTCTTCTTCAGTACCGCTACCTGTAAAGTCAGGGTCTGTCAAAACTGATATAGATTTCCATTTACTTACTGAGTTTCCAACTCTACCTCTAACATACAATTTTTGTGTTTGACCTGGAGTCAAGTTTGTAAATGTATAAGTTGTTTCAGTAATATTTGATGCTGTAGGAACTGTTGTTTCTGTTGGAGCATCACCTGTTGTTGCATAAACATCCCATGAAGTTTGGCCTTCACTTGGAACCCAACTGATAGTTGCAGAGTTCTTTGTAGATGATTCTAAATTGATAGCTAAAACTTTGTAGCTTTCAACTTGTCTTGGTTCAAAATCAAGTTTAATGTTTGATCTAAATTCTGTCAAATAACCGGTATTTGCACCTGGGTGGTTTGAATAATCGGCTGGACTATAGTCGCTACGACGAACCAAACATGTATTAGGTGTGTGAGTGTACTCCCATTTCATTGTGCTGTAGCTATTAGCTGTCTTAGCAATAACGACAACGAGATTGTCTTTACCTTCATACAAATAAGGTGTGTCTAATTCGAACTTAAACCATCCGGCTGGACCACCAACGACGACACCCTCATGCTGATATACTAATTCCAAATCAGCCAATGGTGTCCAGTCATTTGTGCTAGACATTGTGCTTCTACTTGTTTCACCAATGTATAATCTCAACTCATTGGTTTTGTAAGTGGAGCCATTGCTAGCGTTTTTGAAAGAAATAGATGAAATGAGACCAGCTCCACCAATTTCATTTGCTGGATAAATGATCTCAACCCATGAATTATTGTAGTAATTCA
Source organism: Bacteroidales bacterium (assembly GCA_045615125.1). Classification (GTDB taxonomy): domain Bacteria; phylum Bacteroidota; class Bacteroidia; order Bacteroidales; family F082; genus Limimorpha. The sequence continues at coordinate 12,889 of JAZLEF010000130.1, read as the reverse complement.
TGATAGGAGCATTGTAGGTCGTACTCGTACCGTCTCCTATAATGAGCTCATCAGCTCGCAATGCTTGTGGCGCAAATAGCACCATCAGCATTAGAAAAGTTATAAACCTTTTCATAATAAAAAAATTTAGTTTGTAATAAGATTATTTAATATAGAACTATTTCTAGTTTTCAATATAAAAAATTAAACATTAAATACTTATAAAATCAATACATTATTAAAAAGAACCTAAAATTTTGCAACAAAAAAATGCAGTCGCAAATATAATCAAAATAACATACGATTTAACATTATATTAAAAAAAAGAGCGCGAAAAAATCACGCTCTTATATGTTATAATTTTATAGTTTTACACACTCGAACAGTATCCTCATTCGTTATTCTCAAGAAATAAACACCAGAATCATATCCCTTCATATCAAAAACATAATTATCACAATCGACCATCTTGGTACAAAGGACTTGTCCGTTGATAGTCATCAGACTGACTTCTTTCATCTTTTCACATTCTATGTAAAGTTCGTTCTGTGTTGGATTAGGATAGATATTAACAAAAGAATCTGTTGTTTCTTCTATATCAGTTCCATTATATTTCATTGAAATAAGATGATATGCTTCTGCGCCAAAGTCACCACTGCCATCAAGTACTACTTCACCTTTTGAATTAAGAATTCTGTAATAACCGTCTCCATTGTTGCAACATATTCCATTACCTGCAGCATCGGTGATAACGAACTTCACACAGTCGCCGTTTTTAACGTTAAGAGTTTCCTGATGTAATTCAGTTCCCGGCTCCGACAACATCTGATATGGACCGCCTGATGCCAAAGCTGTATAATCTGACGTTAAGGCAAACCATCTTATCTGATTACCATATTTATCTTGCATTATTTCGATAGTGAAGGTTTCTTCTTGAGCCGACATCTCAACATCAGTCCATTCTTCAAAGGTGAAAGTCGATGTCTTTGCATGATGATATTCATTTCCATTCACTTCTAATATTTCAACTTTAACGGTATTACTGCCAATAGAGAAATCCATTTCATTTTCAATCATAGCTTCATGAAATGATGGTATATTACCTTCCCACAAAAATTCTGTTGCATCATCACCCGCCGTCACCTTCATCAATAATGAAGTTATTTCCTGAGCACCTGCATTGACAATATTTGTTGTCAATATCTTACTATCGGAACATGACACCATAGACTTTGGATATACATTATTAATTAATGGTCTTATCTCTTGATTTTCGTCAACAATAGTTATCAATTCATTGACATTAAGTATTGGGCATGTCTGTATTCCGTCGTCACTTTCTGAGACATAAGCTAAAAATGATAAATTATCTATTACCACATCCACACCATTAGGGTCTCCAATCATCTCAGGAATTGTGTAATTATAAGTTTTTGTGATGAGAGTGCCTGCTGTTGTCGGGCTGATGACATCGCCCCAAGTAGATGTTATAATATCGCGCATGATATGGAGGTGACAATATTCACCATTAATATATTGATCAGGGTTAGCGAATCCACCGTCTTGGTCACCAATAATGCTATCTTGCACCATTGCTATAGTAAGATAATTAAATGATTCATTACTATTTGCTGTGTAATAGATCTCCACTGTTATTGTAGCTTGACGTGTTGCAGGATCTATAATAACCTGACCATCGATATTACATTCTGCATTTTGTTGAAGCTGTTGTGTTGTATATGGAGACCATTGTTCTCGAGCCATTTCGTATGCCGATGTTCTGTTCACGAAGCCTGCAGGATAAGCAGTGACGCCATAATCCTCCACCATTGTTGTACCGTCGTCGGTATTAAGATTAGGGAATGTTGTTGGTGAGAAAGGTCCGGCATGAATATTCATAAGGAAAACTCTTCCCGGATTAGTCTTGGCAATAGTATTAGCCATCACCTGACCTTCGGGACACCAGCTGCAATGCTTTCCGGTGTACTCCTCAATAATTACATTTCTTTTTTGAGATTCTGTTGTTACGAAGTCCTGAGCATAAGATGTGCTTATCACATACAAGGACATTAAAAGTACTAATACGATTTTTTTCATTTTACTTTATTTTTGCGATACAAAAGTAAGAAAAAAAAACAGTAATTTAACATAAATACAAGCATTTAAATGATTTAAAAAAAAATTATTTTATAATGCTGTTTCTATGATAAAAAACATTACTTTTGCAACTTCAAAAATTTACATTAAACATTAATTAAATCATTAAAAACACACACAAAATCATGAGAAAATTTTTACTTATGTTGTTGGTAGTTTTAGCAATGCCAGCATTTGCACAAAACGATTACCAATTCCGTATCGCTTCATTCATGTCTGAAGATGGTTTCGAAACACAAAATTATCAGTATTCAGATGTATTAGGCACAGACCTTAAAGGCATCCACGAAATCGATTTACTTGAAGAAATCGAATGTGTCGACTCACTCGTTTATGATGAAAACGGTAACATCACTTCATTAGTAACTTATCAACTCCTCGATGGTCAATGGCTTAAAGTATGTTGGGTTGACTACACATACAACGAAATGGGCTTAAGAGCTACACGTACAAACTACAACGATTTCCACGATGGTTGGGGCCCACAAATCGGTGGTATTTACTACTACACATACGATGAAAACGGCAGATTAATCCAAAGAGACCTCGACTTCGCTGGTTGCATGTACGAAAAAGCTACTTACAGCTACAATGCAGCAGGCCAACTCGAAGCTGAAGTACTTATGTTAAACCCATTCACAGGTGTTTATGAAAACAGCGGTTTGACAGAATATTATTATGATGCAAACGGCTACCTCACAGAATCACTCGTTTACGCATGGGATGGCGCAACATGGGGTTTACAAACAAGTTTCATCCAAGAATATGACGAAATCGGCAACTGCGTAGAAGCTAGAACAGCAACAGCAGCTGGTACAGTTCAAGAAAAGAGAGTCTTCAAATACAACGATAAAGTTTCTAACGACAAGATTTTCCACTACTCAAACCCAGAAGACGATTTCCCATCACTTCCACAAATGAAAAACATGTTGGAAGCATACGAATACTGGGCAATGGACCAAACAACAGGTAGCCTTGTTTACGTTATCGACTACTTATTCATGTATGACGTTATTGGAACAGAAGATCCAGAAGAACCAGACACAACATCTGTTAACAACATCAGCGTCAACACAAGAATCTATCCTAACCCAACAACAGACTACGTTATGATTGAATCAGAAGAAGTTGACTACGTTGAAGTTTTAGACATCTGCGGCAGAGAATTATTCGCTACAGAAATCCGTGGAACATTAGCTATCAACATGAAAGAATACGAAGCTGGTGTTTACTTCTTAAGATTACACAGCAATGGTGCTACATCAGTTCAAAAAGTTGTTAAAAACTGATTTACCATAATAAAATAAAAAGATGGAGACATGATACAATTAGGTGTCATGTCTCTTGTTTAATTTAAGATAAACATTATTAAAAATTATAACACAAAAAATTATGAGAAAATTTTTACTTATCATGTTGGTCGCATTAGCTATGCCAGCATTAGCACAAGACAATTATCAATATCGTATTTCTTCTTACATGGCAATTGACGGTTTTGAAACTTACAACTACCAATATGCAGATGTAGTTGGCACAGACCTCAAAAGCATCCACAAAAACGATTTAGTAGAACAAATGGAATTAATCGACTCTCTCGTTTATGACGAAGCAGGTCGTATCATTTCAATTCAAACACACCAAAACTTCGACTACGGCTGGCGTAAAGTTTGCTGGATTGACTATACATACAACGACAAAGGATTAAGAGCTACACGTAAAAACTACAACGACTTCGGTGATGGCTATGGCGGTATACTCGGTGGTACTTACTACTACTCATACGATGACGAAGGCAAAATGACAAGAAGAGAACTCGAATTCGACAACTACCTCTTCGAAATAATAGAATATCAATACAACGACAAAGGTCAACTCGAAGCTGAAATAGCAAAGACAGACGCTTTCACAGGCGTATTCGAAAACAGTTTGTTAACAGAATATTACTATGATGATAACGGAAACCGTACTACAACAATGATCTTCTCATGGTCATACGACTGGTATTTACAAATGAGTTTCATGCAAGAATATGATGAATTCGGCAATTGTATAGTCGAACAAACATTCAGCGCAGAAGGCATTGCTCAAGAAAAGAGAGTTTACGAATATGATATGGAAGTATCAGCTGACAAAATTTTCCACTTCCCAAATCCAGAAGGAAGCTACCCTACTCTCCCTCCAATGAAGAACAAAGTTGACTCATACGAAAGCTGGCTCGTTAACCAAAACACAAACCAACTCGTTTACCTCAGAGACTATTTATTCTTATATGATGTTATCGGTAACGGTGATGATGACGATGATGACGATGATGACAACGATACAACAAATATCGTAAACAACAATTACATCAAAGCTAGCATCTATCCTAACCCAACATACAACAATATCACTATTGAATCTGATGAAGTTGATCAAGTTGAAGTTTTAGACATCTGCGGCAGAGTATTATTCGCTACAGAAGTACGTGGAACTTTAATCATCGATATGAAAGAATACGAAGCTGGTATCTATTTCGTAAGATTACATAACGACGGCGCAACATCAGTTCAAAAAGTTATTAAAAAATAATATATAAATAAGCCATGAGAAAGTTTGTACTTGTACTATTGGTGTTATTATCTGTGCCTGCATTAGCACAGGTTGACTATCAATACCGTATCGCTTCCTTTATGTCGTCAGACGGCACTGAGACATACAATTACCAATACCGTAATTCAGAAGGAACAGATCTTGATGGCATACACCAAAACTTCATCAATGATAATATTGAAATTATAGACTCTCTCGTTTATGACGAAGTCGGTCGTATCATTTCAATACAAACACATCAAAACTTCGGTGGCTATTGGCGTAAGGTATGTTGGATTGACTATACATACAATCCAATGGGTTTAAGAACAACTCGTAAGAATTACAACGATTTCAACGATGGTAATGGCGGAGTTCTCAGCGGCACTTATTATTACCTTTATGACAATGACGGTAAATTAATCCAAAGAAACCTCGAATTCGACAGCTATTTATATGAAAAGGTTACATATCACTATAACGAGGATGGCCTTATCATGGCTGAAGAATCAATGACAGACCCTTTCATCGGCAGTTTCGAAAATAGCGTTTTAAAAGAATACTATTATGATGAAAACGGATACCTCAGCCAGACTATGGTTTATTCTTGGTATTACTACGAATGGGAATTACAAATACGTTCCGTTTATAAATATGACGAAACAGGTAACTGTATAGAATATGAAGCATTCAATTCATACGGAATCCCACAAGAGAAAAACGTTTATTCATACGACACTGAAGTCTCATCTGACGAAGTTTACCATTTCCCTAATCCAGAAAACAGCTACCCTGTTCTTCCTCAAATGAAGAACAAGCTGGATTCATACGAATATTGGGCTTTAAACCAAGATTCTGGACAACTCGTTTTTGCAATGGATTATTTATTCTTATATGATTATTTAGGCGATGAAGAGCCTGAAGATCCAGAAGACCCTGAAGATCCAGAGGAACCAGAAGATCCAGAAATTCCTGATACAACATCAGTAAACAATATCAGTGTCAATACAAGAATCTATCCTAACCCTGCAAAGGATTATATCAAGATTGAATCTGACGAAGTTGAATACGTACAATTATTAGACATCTGCGGCAGAGAGTTATTCGCTACAGAAGTACGTGAGACTTTAATCATTGACATGAAAGAATACGAAGCTGGTATCTATTTCGTAAGATTACACAGCGAAGGTTCTACATCAGTTCAAAAAGTTGTTAAAAAATAATCGATTGAATTGAACAAAAAACTGAACATAGAGGCACCTGGTGGAGTTAAGCAAGTTCTTCTCCATACATGCTGTGCACCTTGTTCATCCGCAATAATAGAGTGCATGATGCAAAATGGCATCATGCCTCTTATTTTTTATTGCAACCCCAACATTTACCCCGAAGAAGAATATCTTATAAGAAAAGACGAATGTACACGTTATGCACAAAGTCTTGGATTAGAGATTGTGGACGCTGACTACAATCACGAGGATTGGCTTACAGAAATAAGAGGTCTGGAAAACGAACCAGAAAGAGGTGGACGCTGCCTCAAATGTTTCAAGCTACGAATGCTGGAATCTGCCAAATATGCGCACGAGAGAGGCATAACAGCATTCACCACCACATTAGCGTCAAGCCGATGGAAATCGTTGGAACAAATAGAAGAAGCTGGATTATATGCCCAAAGTCATTTCCCCGATGTTATATACTGGACACAAAACTGGCGTAAAGGCGGACTCAGCGAAAGACGAATTGCTATCATTAAAGAATATAACTTCTATAACCAAAGATACTGCGGATGCGAATTTAGCATGAGGCACCTGGATAAACTTTAGAATTTAAAGCTCAAAACTCTAAATTCAACAGCCTTGGTTTTTAAGTTTCCTCTGAAGTTTTCTTTGTTCTCTCCTCTTCAATCTTTCTTCCTTTTTCTTGGAATAATGGCTAAGTACAAATACTAATGAAGCTCCTACTATTGCCATGATAACAGCTACGATAAATTCGCCATTAATTGTTGGGAGATGGAAAGTATAATCATACATACCTGAAGGCACCTCTTTCCATGGATAAACAACAGGCAGACTTCCAATCATAAAACCTGTCAGCACTGATAAAGTCTCATTTCTATACTCTTTCATTAGCCACGACAATATGTATGAAATTGTAATGATACTTATCACCGCGCCTATGATGAAAGGAAGCAAAACTCTCATACCTTCAACAAATGTTGACCAATGTGCTATTTCTGGGAGAGCCTTTGTTACAATAAGTTCATAATTACCCATAACCATCATAAGATGTGAACCAGAAATGCCAGGCACTATCATACCCAAGGAGCCAACAATTCCACATAATATCAAATATAAGAAATTGTCATTAGGATAAGGATTACTTTTTATAGAAAGGTAAAACGATATTGCCACAGCTATAATCATCAGCAATATCATCTTCATAGTCTTCTTGCCTATCATCTTATAGACATATACTATTGAAGCTACTATAAGTCCAATAAAGAAAGCGTATGCTATGACTTCATATTGCTTGAATATTGCTTTCAGAGAGATTGCTGTCAGTATCATACCTGCCAATATGCCAAGTATCAATGTCAGTAAAAACTTGAAATCGGTCTTTTTGGCAAATTCGGAGAACTCACCTTTTAATAACAATTTGAACGCTTTCAAATTCAATGATTTTATCGAATTTATAAAGCGTTCAAATACACCTATTATTAAGGATACCGTACCACTTGATACAGGAATGACATTAACTATACCCATTGCCATTCCTTTAAAAAAAATCGTGATTTGTTGTTTTATTGTCATATTGATTGTTGTTGTTTTCAAAACATTCTCTTCAATTTTTATTCCATAAACGTTGAAAAATAACTAATGTTTTACAAATGACAATATTTTTTAAACAAATACAGATTTTTAATAAATAATGAAGAACACATCATTCTGAGACAGGACGAATTGCCTGACCATAACATCTTTCATCGAATCCCATGCTGAGATTATAGTATTCATCAAAGAAGAAATCGTATGAGAATTGTTCGTATGTTGATATAGGTGTTGATGTCCAATAATAGCCGAAGTCATCCATATAAGATGATGCTCCATATCTGTAACCAGTTATCGGGAGTATTATGTAATTATTATTAGGTCCCGTCACTTTCTTACAACCTTTACCATTTATGACAATCCATTCCCAAGTACATTCGTTCATAAGTTCTTCAAAATCACTTTTACTTGGCACTTTCCAAGTTGCGCCCCAGTTAGCACGTGCTGCGTCATATTGTGGATCTCCTGCAATATCTTTCATATTAAGTCCGTATGACGTACAGTTTGCTTCTGTAAATTCTGCTTTAGAGTTTATCTCTCCCCATGCGAAATAGTCACCACTGTCGTAAGGTGAGGCTGCACCTATATTACATGTAGCCCATCTTAAGCCGCTTGGCAACCCTAAATCAACATATTCATAACCATTAATAGAGACTCCATCATCTATTATCTCTTCCAATGTTGTGAAAGAAACTTCATAGCCGTATGCTGTGCCTGCACTATTTGTAGCGTATGCTCTTACATAATAAGTAGTATTTTGTGACAAGCCTACAAGATTAGATTGGAATGAACCAAGGCCGCTGCCTTCAACAGTATTGTCGTTTTCTATTGTAGGATTTTGGCTTGTACTCCAGCAAACACCTCTTGCTGTCACCTCTGCTCCACCGTCTGAGATTACTTCTCCACCAACAACAGCAGATGTCTCGGCTATGTCAGTGATATCCATTGTTATAATTGTTGGCAATATTACGATTATTTCCTCTAATGTTGTAAAAGATACTTCTTCACCGTATGCTGTGCCTTCACTGTTTGTTGCGTATGCTCTCACATAATAAGTGGTATTTTGCGACAAGTCCATAAGATTGGATAGGAATGAACCAAGGCCGCCGCCTTCAACAGTCTTGTCGTTTTCAATTGTCGGATTTTGGTTTGTACTCCAGCAAACGCCTCTAGCTGTTACTTCAGCACCGCCGTCTGATGTTACCTCGCCAGCTACTATTGCTGAAGTCTCTGTAATTTCTGTAACTTCAACTGTTGCAACTGCTGGCAATTCAATAACAACTTCATCGTCGCCATTATTATCGTCGTCATCACCTCCATTATTATCATCATCACCACCGTTGTTGTCATCGCCACCATCTTCGTCATCATTACCCTCATCTTCAAATTTCAAGGTTACGAATCTATATTCATCGCCATAAGAAACGCCAACACTATTGACGGCATAAGCTCTGATATAATAAGTAGTACTATCAGTTAATTCATTAAGATTAGAAACGAACTCACCGAGGCCTGCGCCATCAACAGTCTTATTATCCTCTTCAATTGTTGGATGTTGATTTATGCCCCAACATATACCTCTTGATGTCACTTCAGCTCCGCCATCAGAAGTAACGTTACCACCAGTCTTTGCCGATGTCTCTGTTATTTCCGTAGCAGGAAATGTTACTACCGTTGGTTTTTCTGGATCTGGTTTACATGAAACCAACAAACAAGCTATGAATGCTAAAAATAATAAATGCTTTTTCATAAATAGATATTTTTAATAATTAACGAATATCACTCAGAAACTGGACGTATAGGTTGACCTATTGTACGATTTTCCCATGTCACTTCTGCTGGGCCATTGAAGAAGCTCAAGTTAAATGCATAATAATCTAATTCATGTTCATACCATGAGCCACACCACAGATAACCGAATACATTACTCATAAATAAGTTGTTTTCTTGACGGAAACCTGCTGCTGGAATGAAGATATAATTACCGTTAGGTCCGGTTACCTTGCATCCGAACTTACCTTCCACCTCTATCCATTCCCATGAACATAATTGTATTAACTCATTACATTCTTCTTGTGTTGGCATTCTCCACGATGCGCCCCAGTTAGCACTTGCAGCATCATATTGAGGATTGCCTGATATATCAGTCATTGGGATATCAAAGGTGAGACTATTTTCTGTGTTGTAAGATTCTTTAGTCTCTATCTCACCCCATGCATAATAGTTGCCATATTCATGAGGAGCTGTTGCACCAATATTATATTCTGCCCATTTCAAACCACTTGGCAATCCTAAATCAACATATTTATATCCGTTTATTGATGTTCCGTCATCTTCGATTTCCAAAGTAGTGAATGAGATTTCTTCACCATAGGCAGTGCCTTCGCTGTTGGTTGCGTATGCTCTTGCATAATAAGTTGTGTTAGGAGAAAGTGTTGGAAGAGACGAGACAAAAGAGCCTATTCCCATTCCATCTGTAGTATGGCTATCTTCTGTTGTCGGATTTGGATTTGTGTTCCAGCAAACACCTCTTGCTGTCACTTCAGCTCCGCCGTCTGCTGTAACTTCGCCAGCTACCAATGCTGAAGTTTCTGTGATTTCTGTAACATCCAAAGTAACAACAGCAGGTATTGTAATAATTATTTCTTCCAATGTTGTAAATGAGATTTCTTCACCATAGGCAGTGCCTTCGCTGTTAGTTGCGTATGCTCTAACATAATAAGTGGTATTTTGCGATAAGCTCAAAAGATTGGATTGGAATGAGCCAAGACCATCGCCTTCTACAGTCTTGTCGTTTTCAATTGTAGGATTTTGGTTTGTGCTCCAGCAGATGCCTCTTGCCGTCACTTCAGCTCCGCCGTCTGATGTGACTTCTCCTGCTACTGTTGCTGAAGTTTCTGTAATTTCTGTAACTTCAATAGTCGCGACTATAGGTAACTCAATAATTATTTCATCATCGCCGTCATCATTACCATCGTTGTCGTCGCCATCATTAGCTTCCAATGTTGTGAAGATATTTTCATTACCGTATGAAGTGCCTTCGCTATTAGTTGCGTAAGCTCTTACATAATAAGTCGTATTAGGAGAAAGAGATGATATTGATGAAGTAAAAGAGCCTAAACCGTTGCCATCTGTAGTGTGTTCATCTTCTATTGTAGGATTTTGACTTGTACTCCAGCAAACACCTTTAGCAATCACTTCAGCACCTCCATCAGCAGTCACATTACCACCACTGACAGCTGCTGTGTCCGACACCTCAGAAACAGGAAATGATACAACATTTGGTTTTTCTAAATCTGGTTTACAAGAAACCATTATACAAGCCATGAAAGCTAATAATAAATACTTTTTCATAATAATTAAATTTTGAATTACATTCTTTAAACATCAATCAGAAACAGGACGTATTGTCAGACCTGCATATCTAAAATACCAAGCCACATCGACAGATTCATTACCGAAGCACAGGCTGAATGCGCCCATATAATTTTCACTGCCGCTTACCGAAGTCCAATAATAGCCATATTGTTGAATGAAATAAGGTGTCGTTACAAAGATAAAACCAGAAGCTGGAAGGAATATCTGATTTCCATTTGGACCTACCACTTTATAACCAAAGACATCATCACGTATCGACCAAATCCAGGTACACTCATCTCTCAGTTCTTCCATCTCTTCTCTTGTTGGTATTCTCCATGTCTCACCCCATCTCACAGCCGCTGCGTCATAATTTACATCGGCAGAAATTTGTGTCAATGGGAGATTGTATGTAGTATTATTAGCATCTGTATATTCATCTTTAGGTTCAAGTTCGCCCCATGCGATATAATCGCCACTTGCTGATGGAGAATCAGCACCTATGTTACATGTGGACCATTTCAATCCACTTGGCAATCCTAAATCAACATATTCATATCCGTTGATAGTGCCACTTACATCTTCTGACTTCAAGGTAGTAAAAGTAACTTCTTCACCGTATGCCGTACCCTGACTATTCGTCGCGTATGCTCTTACATAATATGTTGTATTCATCGTCAACCCAGTGATATAACTTACATATTCCCCGACACCAGTTCCGTTAATAACATACGAATCTTCAATGGTAGGATTTTGATTAGTGCTCCAACATACACCTTTTGCTGTAACATCAGCTCCTCCGTCAGATGTAATATTACCGCCGCTCATAGCTGTTGTTTCTGTAATCTGCGTAACAGACAATGTTACAAGCTCCGGTAATTCAATAACGATTTCATCATCGTCACCGTTGTTGTCATCGTCGCCGTTATTATCATCGTCACCGTTGTTATCATCGTCGCCGTTGTTGTCATCGTTACCTTCTCCCTCTATTTTCAAGGTTACGAAACTAAATTCTTCGCCATAAGAAACACCAACACTATTGACGGCATACGCTCTGACATAATAGGTAGTACTATCAGCTAATTCATTAAGATTAGAAACGAATTCACCGATGCCTGCTCCATCAACGGTTTTATTATCTTCTTCAATGGTAGGATTCTGATTTATACTCCAGCATACGCCTCTTGATATCACTTCAGCACCGCCATCGGAAATAACGTTACCTCCAGTCTTTGCCGATGTCTCTGTTATCTCAGTAATAGGAAATGTCACTACAGTTGCTTTTTCCGAATCTGGTTTGCAAGAAACCAACAAACAAGCTATAAATGCTACAAATAATAAATGCTTTTTCATAATCAAGAATATTTAAAACAAAAAGACAATAAAACTTATGCTCTATTGTCTTGTTGCATTTAGTTATTAGTCATTAAACTTTTGCCATTAGTCTTTAGTCATTAGACATTATACTATCTCCGCGTACAAATCGAAATAATCCGCTTTTACAATCTTAGCGTTTACGAAAGTTCCAACTTCCAAATCAGCATCATCGAGAGAAATTAAAATCTCATCATCAACTTCAGGTGAGTCATATTGTGTTCTTCCAACATAATAATCGCCTTCTATTCTATCGATGAGAACTTTCTCCACTGTACCTACCCTCTTTTCATTTGTCTCTAAAGAAATATTTTGTTGTATCGCCATTATATCGTCAACACGTTGCTGTTTTACTTCCCGAGGCACGTCGTCTTCCATTTCGTAAGCTGGTGTTCCTTCTTCTGGAGAATAAGCGAACACGCCTGCGCGTTCAAATTTCATCTCTCTGATGAAATCGCACAACTCTTCAAACTGTTCCTCTGTCACGCCAGGGAAACCGACTATGAAAGTAGTTCTGAAAGCGATGCCTGGAACTCTATTACGAGCGTTTTTCACAAAGTTGATGGTCTGTTCCTTATCAACACCACGTCTCATATTTTTCAAGATTGGCGTGCTGATATGTTGTA
>JAZLEF010000129.1:0-8097 GCA_045615125.1 Bacteroidales bacterium | reverse complement strand
AAGTTTCTTGCCTGAGAACTTAGAATGGCTGCTGAGGTCGAAGTCTGTACGGCTGTGGATACCTTCCAATTCTTTGAAGCCGAATGGGAATTCGAATTCGATGTCGGTAGCTGCATTAGCATAGTGAGCCAATTTTTCATGATCGTGATAACGATATTTTTCAGCAGGAATACCGAGTGAGAGGTGCCATCTAAGACGTTCTTCTTTCCAATGTTTGAACCATTCTAATTCAGTGCCAGGACGTACAAAGAATTGCATTTCCATTTGTTCGAATTCTCTCATTCTGAAAATAAATTGACGAGCCACGATTTCATTACGGAAAGCCTTACCTGTTTGAGCGATACCGAAAGGCACTTTCATTCTACCAGTCTTTTGGATATTGAGGTAATTGACGAAGATACCTTGAGCAGTCTCAGGACGGAGATAAATTTCGTTAGCACCTTCTGCAACAGAACCCATCTGTGTAGCGAACATAAGGTTAAACTGACGAACATCGGTCCAGTTGCGTGAACCTGATATAGGACAAACGATACCGAGGTCTTCAATAAGTTGCTTGATACCTGCGAGGTCGTTGTTTTCCATTGCTACATAAAGACGATGGCTGATGTCTTCTATTTCTTGTTTATAACCGAGAACACGAGGATTTGTTGATACGAATTGTTCTTTGTCGAATGCGTCGCCGAAACGTTTCTTGGCTTTCTCTACTTCCTTGTTGATTTTATCTTCAATCTTAGCGATATGATCTTCAACGAGCACGTCAGCACGATAACGTTTCTTACTATCTTTATTGTCAATCATTGGGTCGTTGAAAGCGTCGACGTGACCTGAAGCCTTCCATACTGTTGGATGCATAAATATAGCTGCGTCAACACCGACGATGTTTTCGTGCATCTGCACCATAGCTTTCCACCAATATTGGCGTATGTTATTCTTCAATTCAACACCGTTTTGACCATAGTCATAAACAGCTGAAAGTCCATCATAAATATCACTTGAAGGGAATACAAAACCGTATTCTTTAGCGTGAGCTGTTATCTTCTTGAAAAATTCTTCTTGATTCATTTTTTTTGTTTTAAAGACCACAAGACCACAAGACTACATGTCAACAAGTCTTTTTATCTTGAAGCATATTAATAATTCTAGAATTCTAAAGTTTTATATAATGAGCATAGCGTCGCCGTAGGTAAAGAAACGATATTTTTCTGCCACAGCAACTTTATATGCTTTCATAAGTAAGTCATAACCGGCGAATGCTGCTACTTCCATCATCATTGGTGATTTTGGCAGGTGGAAGTTAGTGATGAGAGCGTCGGCTGTATTAAAATCGTAATGAGGGAAGATGAACTTATTGGTCCATCCTTTGAAAGGATTTACCTGACCTTTGATATTGACGCATGTTTCCAATGCTTTGAGAGATGTTGTTCCTACAGCGAATATTTTGTTACGTTCATTCTTAGCTGTGTTGATGATATCACAAGCCTCTTGTGTTATCTCCATCTCTTCTGAGTCGGTTTTATGTTTAGTAAGGTCCTCTACTTCTATATCGCGGAAGTTGCCTACACCTGTGTGAAGAGTAAGTTCTGCAAACACTACATCGCGGAGTTCGAGATGTTTCATAAGAGATTTGCTGAAGTGCATACCTGCTGTTGGAGCTGCTACAGCACCTTCACATTTAGCGAATACGGTCTGATAGTTTTCTGCATCTTCTGGTTCTACTGGGCGACCAATTTCATGAGGAAGAGGAGTATTGCCCAATTCTGTAATTGTCTTCTTAAATTCTTCTGGAGTACCATCGAACAAGAAACGTAAAGTTCTACCTCTTGATGTTGTGTTATCTATGACTTCGGCAACAAGTTCATCATTTTCGCCGAAATAAAGTTTATTACCAATACGAATCTTACGAGCTGGGTCAACGAGAACATCCCAAAGACGGCTTTCGTGATTTAATTCGCGAAGCAACATAACTTCAATCTTAGCACCAGTCTTTTCCTTCTCACCATAAAGACGAGCTGGGAAAACTTTAGTGTTATTCAAGACGAAGACGTCTCCTGCGTTAACATAATTTAAAATATCTTTGAAAATACAATGTTCGATGGAACCATCTCTACGATTAACAACCATCAAACGTGACTCATCTCTGTTCTTTGCCGGATAGTTGGCAATAAGATTTGAAGGAAGATTAAATTTGAATTGTGATAACTTCATCTATAATGATTTTATGTTGATTTTTCAAAAACCACAAATATAATATATGAATGAAGTTTTGTCAAGACCTTTTTATAAAAAATTAGAAATTAGGAATTAATTAACAAATCTCCTTCCTTAATCCAGTTCAATTTCCTGAAAATCTCACCGAATATCCAGGTAAGAATTGCAGGAAGAATGAAGCATACCAACAATATTCCGAGCCACATTTTTGTTCCACCTTCTGGCATTGCTGTTATTATTCCGAAAGGACCAACAAGTCCGCATGTTCCCATGCCTGCACCGATTGGTACGTTTTCTAGATGAAACACGCAAGTTGAAATTGGGCCTGTTATGGCAGCCGACAATGTCGGAGGAATCCATGTCAAAGGATTTTTAATGATATTAGGCATCTGCAACATAGATGTTCCAATACCTTGTGAGATAAGTCCGCCCCAACGGTTTTCTTTGAACGACATCACCGCAAATCCAACCATCTGAGCGCAGCAACCTGCAGTGGCAGCACCAGCCGCTATTCCTGAAAGACCAATAGCGATACATAAAGCAGCACTGCTGATTGGCAATGTCAAAGCCATACCGACAGACACGGAGACAATGATACCCATGATGAAAGGACGCATTTCTGTAGAGTTTTCTATGAATCTTCCAAATGCATCCATGAAAGCATTGATTCCTGGTCCGACAAACATGGCGAGGAGAACGCCGCTGATTATCACGACAGACGGTGTGACGAGTATGTCTATCTTTGTTTCTTTGGAAACCATCTTGCCAAGCTCCGTACTTATTACCGCTGCGATATATGCTCCTACCGGACCTCCAAGAGCGTTGCCAGCGATGCCGCAAACCGTCGCAGAGAAAAGAACGAGAGAAGGTGCCTTGAGAGAGAAAGCTATCGCGACACCTATAGCGGCGCCGGTGGCCTGCTTCGCATATTTCGCGATTTCTAATAATATCGGGAGATTTAACTTGTCACCCAAGGTGGTGAAAATAGTTCCCATCAACAAGGATGCGAAAAGACCGAAAGCCATCGCGCCAAGAGCATCGAGGAAATAAGCCTTCGCTGTAACATTGACATCTTTTTTCTTTAAAAATTCTTTAAATTTCATATCTTTAATTTAAGGATGCAAAGATATAAATAGAATTCGAAAGTTGAAGAGATTCGTGCAAAATCACATTTTTTCGAGGATAAAACAAGTGATTTGTTACACTTTTTCGAGGATAAAGCCGGCTTACAATGTTAATCCGAATCCAACATTAAATGGAACAGCTTTGATATCGGAACCGAACATTTTTGTCAAACCGAAACGTCCGAAGAGAATAAAGTCCTGGAATTTCAAGGTAGTTAAGACATTTACTCCTAATGGATTATAATTTATATCATCGGCGACAACATGTTTTTCTCCGTCATATTTTGCTTTTGATTTCATTCCGAAACGCCATTCCAACTCAGGACCGACAGAAAGCGACATCACCTTATAACTCAATCGCCATTGCATTTGCAGACTCACTGGCAAACGCAAGCTCCAATAGCGAAGATAACTCTTATCGACGTATGTTCTCTCGCTCATTCCTTCAGGAACAATTTCTCCTCCATCTTTTAAATTATAAATATAAGGAGTTCCGTTGTCTGTGGCAAAGACTGTTTTGTTATTAAAGAAATTATATGTGTTAGAAATTCCTAAAGATGTCACTAATCCCAAAGTTCTGCTTTTGTTATAACATATCTCCTCATCAAAGAGATACATTCCCCATTCAAAAGAATTTGGACGCTGCGAAAAGACTGAGCTTTCAAACATGAAAGAATCATCGTACAACTGAGAATAGGAATAATATATGCCAGGAAAAGCAGACTCGAAATATTTTATCTTGTATTGTTTTTGGTTATCTTCAGTCTCTTTTACAACGACATTCTGTTTTTTAACAAAACTTGGCACTATAGGAAGTTGTATGTAAGTGCTGCTTTCTGATTTATCATTTGTAAATGAGCCTTCGTAACGACTTTCATAATATGGATTTACTGAAACATATCCATCTTGCGTTATTTCATAAACTTTGATTTTCAATCCATTCTTGCCATCGACGACTTGGATTTTATTAGAATTTACTATGAAAGTAGTATCGGTTTTTATCTCTTGAGAGAAAGCATTTCCGATAAAAGCCATCAAAACTGAAATTAATACAAATCGTTTCATATCTATAAGTTTTAATTTGTTTTTTATTTTTCAAAAATAGAAACGTATAAAGATAAGAAATGCTGCATGGAAATGTTATTTTTAGTCATTCGACAATTTTTCACCTCACACCTTACAAATCGCCGCTATCAGTTTCTTCGTGTAATCGTTTTGAGGATTGTTGAAAAGAGCGTCAGCTTCGTTCATCTCCTGAATCTTGCCGTTATACATTACCACGACTCTGTCGGACATGAATCTTACGACACTTAAATCGTGAGAGATGAAGATATATGTGAAATGAAATTCTTTCTTCAGTCTGTTAATAAGATTTAACACCTGCGCCTGCACTGAGACGTCGAGAGCCGACACCGATTCGTCACATATTATCAGTTTCGGATTGACAGCCAAAGCTCTTGCAATACAGATGCGCTGCCTCTGACCGCCGGAGAACTCATGTGGATAACGCTGATAATGCGATGCTTCCAAACCGACTTCCTCCAAGAGACGACAGACGCGTTCTCTTCTTCTCTTGGCGTCTTTCTCAATGCCGTGAACCAACATCGGCTCAGCGATGGAGTCGCCTATACAGATACGCGGATTCAAGGAAGAATACGGGTCTTGAAATACTATCTGCGCTTGCTTGCGATATTCTCTTAATTCTTTATTATTTAACTTCGTGATGTCTCTTCCTTCAAAAATGACATTGCCCGAAGTAGGCTCAACCAATCTTAAAATGCTGCGTCCCAATGTCGTCTTGCCGCATCCCGACTCGCCCACAAGTCCGAGCGTCTCGCCTGGATACACATCAAAACTGACATCATCGACGGATTTTATGTGGTCGTAAGTACGACCGAAGACACCTTTTCTAAGCGGATACCAAGTCCTGAGATTTTCTACTTTTAAGATTGGTTCCTGCGAATATAATATCTCATGTTGTTTATTACGTTCTTCGTCAGTGATGAGCAACTCGTTCTTAACTTGATTGTTGTCAATCCATTTCCCATCGAGAAATTCCTTCACCACAGGAAGACGTTCTATACGATAATCGAGTGGCGGACGACAAGCGATGAGGCCTTTAGTATAAGGATGCTGCGGATTATTCAAGATATCGTGAGTCTTGCCTTTTTCCACGATAACGCCTTTATTCATCACGATGACATCATCGGCAATCTCTGAAACAACACCGAGGTCATGAGTGATGAAAATCATTCCCATACCGTTCTCACGCTGCAATTCTTTAAGAAGTTTTAAAATCTCTTTCTGCACCGTCACATCGAGAGCTGTCGTAGGTTCATCAGCGATGAGGACTTTAGGATTTGAAATGAGAGCCATCGCTATCATCACTCTCTGCTTCTGACCGCCAGAAAGTTCATGAGGATATTTGTCAAAAATAATCTCCGGATTTGGCAACTTCACCTTTTCGAAAAGTTCTAAAACTTTTTCTTTGTGTTGCTGAGATGTGGATAATGACTGTTGTCCGTTGTCCGTTGTCCGTTGACAGCCGAAGGCTTCTAAAACCTGAAATCCGCATTTATAAACGGGATTCAAGGATGTCATCGGTTCCTGGAAAATCATCGCGATTTGTTTGCCTCTGACCTCCGACATCTGGTCGTCGTTATATTGAGAAATATCTTTATCTTTCAATAAAATAGAATCGGATTCTATTCTAGATTTACGTCTATCGAGCAGCTGCATCACAGCAAGGTTACTCACCGATTTTCCTGAACCAGACTCACCGACAATTCCCAAAGTTTTGCCCTCAAACACTTCAAAGTCTACGCCATGCACCGCTTCCTGCCATTTGTCGTCACGGCAGAAAGAGATACGAAGATTATTGACTTTTAATAGTGACTTCATTTTAAGGCAAAATTATTATCTGTTTATTACAATTCTTTTAAAATTACCATCAACAGCTATCGCCATAATAGCCGTAAATCATCATAAAAACATAATAGTTGTCTAACGATTCTACATATTGAACCATGGCACTACCTCGACACACTTCATCACAGAAGGCTCCTATCTCTATTGATGTATTACATTGTTCAATATCATCGAAATGCAACACACCGGTGACCGTCATATTACTTTCGAACTGATATGGGTCAGGTTGCCAGTGATTTGCTTTTGTCAGAAAAGGTATAACCATCAAAATAAGAAATATAATCCTCTTCATTGCTTAATGTGATAACTGCTTCAAAGATACAATTTTTTTTAAAATGAGGAATTAGGAGTTAGGAATTAGGAATGATTTTTTTAGACTAAGGCTTTTGAACCTTTAAACTCTTTTAGTAATGTAGTGATGTGAAAAACTCCTCTAATCCCTCTAATCCCTCTGTCCCTCTAAACCCCAAATTCCTCAATTCCTGAAATCCTCCATCCACGAAACCACACGAAACTACACGAAATGTTTTTTCTGTGAAAACCACATCACCCCAACAACTTGTAGTCATGTAGTCTTGTTGACTTGTAGTCTTCTTTCTTGGGCGTTCCGGCTCCGCCGTCGGGCTTTCCGCTATATCTTTGCTCACTCCGACACTGTCTCGCTTCCAAATTCCGCATCCGTCTCCAACATCCGTTTCCGACTCCAACATCCGTCTCCGCTCGCAAAGGATGCCGCTCCAATCCCTAACGCATTTTCAATTTTAAACTCCCAAATAGTTCCGAAGGAACGTCAGTTCCCAGGCAGGCGGTGAAGCACGTAGCGCGGAACCCCTGCAAAAAAAGTTCACAAAAGAAATCAAAGCGCCGAAAGCGCGACAGAATCGTATTTGATTTTTTCTGTCGTACCTTCGGCACTATGATTAATATCCAGTCTTTACCCTTTAGTCTTTTGTCTTTAGCCCTTATTCCCTCTCACCACATAACCGCTCGGGTCGGTAAACCTCAGCGGGTTGTTGAGGCAGTAGGAATAACGGTTGTAGGATTGGG
Source organism: Bacteroidales bacterium (assembly GCA_045615125.1). Taxonomy (GTDB): domain Bacteria; phylum Bacteroidota; class Bacteroidia; order Bacteroidales; family F082; genus Limimorpha. The sequence goes on along the minus strand of JAZLEF010000129.1, from coordinate 790 downwards.
AGTATTCCGGGTTTTGTATCACAATATCTGGCGAGAGCATTCTGCCAACAAGAGGGTCGTACATTCTGCCGTTCATGTTTATCAAGCCGAAGTCGTAGTTGTGTTCGTGTATATATTCTGATTTTTTAATCATTGTAGAATATTTTTAAAAATAAATCTTCCGAATTAAAAGTAAGCGCTTCAACAACAAAAATATTTTCACAGAGACAAAATATGTTCTTGACAAACCAATCAGGTTTTAAAGAATCTGTTTTCTGCAGACCATCCTCTGTCCAACAAAAGATTTCCATTCCATTATATCTGTCACTATCCGGTAAGTCATAAGAAATTATGTACTGATTGGAAGCACAATAATGTGACAATGTTTTTACAATGTCACCATTAGATTTGTCTACGAACCATGTCTCTTCATTTGAGAAACGTATAACTTTTAACACATACACATTAAAATGATCAAGAAAACCTAAGTACTTGAATTTTATATAGTCGTCAATATAATTTTCTGATGAGTTATTTCTAAATTCTAAACTTCCATCATTATCCAAAGGAAGAGAAATATAATCGCTTTCTTCTTTTACAAACAACAATGTGTCCAACGCCAAAGCAACATATTTATTTCTTAATGAATGATATTCATTCTCTGATATTGTTTGTATATTTATATTTTGCGCAGAACAAAAATAATGATACATACATAATACTAAAATCATTATTGTTTTTTTCATTTTAATCTCTTCTTATTTGTAACATAAAACTATTTAAACCATCCAATTGTTGGTTGAATTCAGTC
>JAZLEF010000128.1:0-27187 GCA_045615125.1 Bacteroidales bacterium | reverse complement strand
TTTATGGCAATAAAAAAACCTGTTACATTCCGTAGCAGGTCTTCAATTTATAATTTTGTTGTCGAACAAGGATTCGAACCTTGACAGGCAGAACCAAAATCTGCAGTGCTACCATTACACCATTCGACAATCATTATTTCGTATCTTGAATGTGAGTGCAAAGATATAACATTTTTTAATACGCGCAACAAAAAAATGAAAAAAAATTAATTTTTTTAAAAATTTATTTATACCTATTAATATTAGGAAATTTTAACTTGTTTAAATCAAAAAATAAAATATCTTTGCAAATTCTAAGTTTACATATTTAGGAATAATAATAAAACTTATATACTAATGAATTTCAAAAAGTTAGACAACATTGTAGGATGGTTCGTCTACTTGATTGCAACCGTCGTTTACTTCCTTACATTGGAGACTACCGTCAGTTGGTGGGACTGCGGTGAGTACATCTCAACAGCGTATAAATTGCAAGTAGGACACCCTCCAGGAGCTCCTTTATTCCAAATGTTGGGCAGATTTTTCTCACTTTTTGCCTTCGGTGACGTCACAAAGGTGGCATTAATGATAAATGCAATGTCTGCTTTGTGCAGTAGTTTTACAATTTTATTCCTCTTCTGGACCATAACTCTTCTCGCAAAGAAGATTTGTATGAAGGACGGCGAAAATTCTCCTTTACATAGTAAGATTACTGTATTGGCAGCTGGTGTCATCGGTGCTTTAGCTTACACCTTCTCCGACACATTCTGGTTCTCAGCAGTGGAAAGTGAGGTATACGCTATGTCGTCTCTCTTTACAGCTATCACTTTCTGGGCTATCCTCAAATGGGAAGAAGTGGCAGACGAACCTTATAACTATCGCTGGCTTATTTTTATAGCATATCTCATAGGCCTTTCTATTGGTGTTCACCTCTTGAACCTCCTCTGTATACCTGCTGTGGTATATATCGTTTATTTCAAGAAATATAAAAACGTAACTTTCAAAGGTTTTACTGTAGCTGGTATTATTTCAGTAGTCCTCGTCGGATTCATCCAGGTAATCCTCATCCCAGCAATCGTTTCTATATGCGGTAAGTTTGAGCTTTTCTTCGTTAATTCGCTCGGAGCTCCTTTCAACCTGGGAACAGTGGTTTATTTCATACTCCTTATCGCTCTCATAGTAGCCGGAATTTATTTCACTAATAAATATAAGAAGGTAATTCTTAACACAGCGATACTTTCTTTCATGTTCATATTAATAGGTTATTCTTCATTCTTCATGCTCGTGATTCGTGCTAATGCAAATACTCCTATCAATGAAAATGAACCAAGTGAAGCTGTTTCAATGCTTTCATATCTCAAACGTGAACAATATGGTAGCTGGCCTCTCCTTTATGGTCCTTATTATATGGCAAAACCTTACGATGCAAACAGCAGCAGCCCTATCTATGTGAGAGACGAAGCTAAAGGAAAATATGTCATCACTGATAAAAGAGAAGGTACCGATCCTATCTATGATGATAATGTCATGACTGTATTCCCTCGTATGTGGAATGGAACAAAATCTTCATATATAAGTACTTATAATCAATATATTGATAAGTCTAAGATGGTTCCTGTAACAATGAAGAAATCTGACGGAACAAAGGAAACAGTGTTGCGTCCTACATTCATGCAGAATCTTAAGTTCTTCATAGGCTATCAATGCAATCACATGTATTGGCGTCATTTCATGTGGAATTTCGTCGGTCGTCAGAATGATATACAAGGTCACGGTGAAATAGAAAATGGCAACTGGATTAGCGGTATCGGTTTCATTGATAACGCTCGCCTCGGTGATCAGGATAATCTTCCTAGGTCTATGTCTAACTCTGGCCGTACGGAATTTTATTTCTTGCCATTGTTATTAGGCTTGGCAGGTCTTTTCTATCATATTAAACGTGACATGAAAAACTCATGGGTAGTGTTCTTGTTGTTCTTTATGACAGGTCTTGCAATCGTTATATATCTTAACCAGACTCCATTCCAGCCTCGTGAACGTGACTATGCATACGCTGGTTCTTTCTATGCTTTCTGTATCTGGATTGGACTCGGATTGCTTTCCGTTGTTGAGATGTTGCAAAAAATCATGAAGAATAAAATGGCTGTTGCAGTAGTGGCATTTGTCTTATGTCTTTCTGTACCAACAGTTATGGCTGCTTCTGGTTGGGAAGGCCATAATCGTTCCGACAAGACTTCTGCATTGGATTGGGGTAAGAACTATCTCAAGAATCTTCCTGAAAATGCAGTTATCTTCACTCGTGGCGATAACGATACATTCCCATTGTGGTATGTACAGGAAGTTGAAGGTTATCGTACAGACGTGAGAGTTTGTAACTATATGCTTTCTTCTGGTTATTGGTATGTACACCAAATGGGTCGTAAACAATATGAATCAGAGAGACTTCCACTTTCATTGACTCCGGAACAATATGATAACGGTGTTAATGAACCAGTGTTTATCCAAGAAGTTTTTGAAGGTCCGGTAGAGCTTAAAGATGCTATTGAATTTGTTAAGAGTGATAATGTCAGAACTAAAGTCTCTTTGATGTCGGGCGACAAAGCTAATTATCTTCCTGCACGTAATCTTAAATTGACCGTTGATAAAGAAGCTGTTGTACGTAATGGTATCGTTCCAGAAAGTATGAAGGATATGATTGTTGATGAAATCGTATGGAGAATACCAGAAAGTGTTAGCTATCTTTATAAGAATGACTTGATGCTCCTCGACTTCATGGCGACCAACGATTGGACACGTGTTGTATATTTCACAAGTCTAAGCGATATTAAGAATGTTTTAGGCATTGATAAATATTTGCATCAAGAAGGCTTGTCACATCGTTTTATTCCTGTATTGGCATCCGACTATCATAAGGATGCAGGAGGAGTTTATGTTGAAGGTTCTTACGAATTGTTGATGGCTGATGACATCAGTTGGGGTAATCTCAATAAAGAAGACGTATCCATCGACCCTGAAAGCCGTCGTAACCTTTTGTTTGTTAAACAATCCTACATGCGTCTTGCTCAGTCACTTTTGAATAGAGGACAAAATGATTCAGCAGTTGCTGTTATCGACAAATGTCTTGAATTCTTCCCAGATGAAAAGATTCCATACGACTTCTATATGTTGGCTTATCCTGATATTTATTATAAAGCTGGCGCAGCGGAAAAAGGCGATGCTCTCATCGATGCAATAATAGCAAATTGCGTGGATAATCTACGCTACTTCGGCGGATTGAATGAAAGATTCGTCCCATATTATGCGGAAACAATACGCGAAAACCTTGCTATGATAAATGAAATGAGTAATATAGCTGCAAAAAATGGTCGCTATGAATTAAAGCAAAGATTGGAAAATTTATTAGACCAAGAATTTAATAGGTTCATGTATTTGTTTTAAATAAGACTATAAAATTACAAGAAGAGATGCACTGTGGTGTATCTCTTTTTTTTATCTTTGCAACTATGAGAATAATCGTAGTTTTTATATTATTAGCCTTCGGTCTTCGACCTTCGGCTGACAACAGTCAACAGTCAACAGACAACAGACATGGATTTCGGAAACGAATTTCGGAGACGGAGACGGATGTCGGAAGCGGAGACGGGAACGGAAATCCGACTCCAAAATCCGACTCCGTTTCCAATATCCGTTTCCACGAATCGCAGATTCGTCTCGCCGACTCATTATATAAAAACTACCTCCCTCAATATAATTTCGAAGAAGTAAAAGCAGCGATGGAGTTTTTTGATAGCCTGAGGCTATCAATGGATAATGGAGACGGAGACGGAAACGGATACGGAAATATTATTCCGACTCCGACTCCAACATCCGCTTCCGACTCCGCCATCCGACTCCAAAATCCGATATTGCTTTGCGCTAAGGCGCACTACTACCACGCTGTAGGTCTCACGGAAAAAGACGACATTGTAGGAGCATGCGAGCATTATCTTATCGCTTTGGAGATTATGGAGGAGATGATGGCTAATGACAAAAGGCTAAGGAAGAAAGATAAAAGGCTAAAGGCTAAAGTTGATAATCTGGAGGATTACGAAAAGATAAGATTTGTAGCATTGATTTATAATAGACTTGGTCGTTTATATAATAATGAAAGTTTTTGTGATTTGGCTATTTTAAAATATAAGAAGGCATTAGGATATGTGGATTTGATAAATGACAATTCATTTAAGGCAAACTTGCTGAAAGAATTGGCGAATTCATACCAGTTGGCAAATAATGCTGATAGTGCTTTGTGTTATTATAACAAATCACTCGAGACAAACTCAAACCTGACAAACAAATTAGATGTTGAAAAAAGCATTGCCCTAATATTATTTGACAAAGGTGAAAAAGATAGTGCATTTGCATTAATTAAAAATAATTTATGTAAAATTGAAAATTATAGTTCAAAAAACTCATATTATGGTGTTTTGGGAGAAATGTATTATAAAGACAAGGTTTATGATTCGGCTATATTTTATTTAGAGAAAAGTATTGTTAGCCAAGATTATTATACAAAATATCTTTCATCAGTAAAGTTGTCGGCCATATATGATTCACTTGGTATGAATGATAAAGAAGCATATTATAATGATATTGTTGCGTCTTTGTCATTTAAAAAAAATAACAAGATAGTAGAAGTGAACAGACTTCAAAATGTATATGACAGTTATAAGAGTAGGCAAATATTAAAGGAGAGAATAGAAAACAAGAAAAAAACATATAGGATTATCTATTTGTTTACAATTTTTATTCTTTTTGTTTTAGCACTATTGACCTTGTTAAGATATAAATCTAAGATAAAACATCATAAACTTTCAACGTCTTTAAACGAAAAAGAAAAGGATATTATAGATAAAGATAAATTCATCACACTGATTAATTTAGAGATAAAACAAAAAGAAAATGAAATAAAACAATACTCTGCAGAAATTGAATCCTATAAAAACGATGTTACAATTCTTAAGAAAGAGATAGAAAGCAGCAAACAAGAAATTTCAGGTAAAGAAGCTGATATAGAGAAGATAAAAAAAACTTTGGAAGAAAAAGAAGCAGAGCTAAAAAGACTCAAAAATAATCTTGAGAGAAACAAGTCCATAAATATTGAAAGCTATTATAATTCAGAAATCTGTAAAAAAATATCAGGCAGAAAAGAGTCTGATTTTACACCTTTGACAGATGAAGAACTTGCTCTTTTATTAGAAGCAGCCGACAAAAATCTTGGTAATATTACAAAAACTTTGAGCAAAAAATATCCAAGACTAAGGAAAGAGGATATGATTTGTATATGTCTAATACTTCTCAATATTAATATTGGCAGATTGTATCATCTTTTGAATAGGAACCGAAAAACTATATGGGAACGTATAAATAGGATAAAAAATATAATGAACATTAATGAAGATCAAGATGTATTTTTGTTCATAAAGGATGTGTTACGTATGTAAATCCTTGATATTCAATTTAAATATTCTTTTTTACCCCCCCCACAAAAAGTAACAACTTTTTTATTGACAAGAAATAATATATGTTTTTTCTTTGCTGCATAAGTTTAAAACATAAAAATTATGGCAAAGAAAATTAAATTATCATTAGTGTTGATGCTGCTTCTTAGAACAATTATAACAGAAGCAAAAAGTACGTTAACAAGAGATGAGATTGATGTAGCAAGTGTACACATGTGTATACAAAATAGTGCAGAAACTCGTCAAGAATCCATCTCGGCTGACATTACAGGAAACACCTTAACTATCACCTTTAACGATTAGGACCTTTTCAAGTTGATGTAGGTTCTGAATTTACAATTACAATACAAAAATGCCCGAATTAAATTTAATCAGTTACAAAATATATCATGTTTTTTTATATTTTTGAAAAATTAAAATAATAGCTTATGAAAATAAAAACATTACTTTTATCAGTTGTTGTATGTTTGCTTTCATCAACTCTCTTTTCACAAGAAAAAGGCGGAATAATCTATACAGATTTTGAGCCAGACACAATATTTCCTATCACATCGACACGTCGAGTCTCTTTTGATATTAATTGTGATTCCGTAAAAGATTTTGATTTCGTGAAAATAAGTCTATCAGGAGGTGATTTTGATCAAATTGAGGCGCATGAAAATTGGAAGATTGGAGATTGCTCTCATGATACATCAACCATTTCACAGATAAATTACTGGGATTGGAGGTACTGGATGGTTTATTTTGAAGGAACTTACTTAATGTGTAATATTGGTCTGAAACATTGTGTTAATGATGATGTGTATTATGGCTGGGTAAGGGCGAAATATCAGTATGATAGTGAAATAAAAAAATATACGGGTACTGTGTACGACATGGCATATTGTACTATTCCTTACTATCCTTTAAAATTTGGTCAGAAGAGTGTTTCAGAAGAAGTTAATGAAGTATCGGATAATAATACTTATTATGAGTTGTATCCTAATCCTGTAGATGATAAACTGATGTTAAAATTTGCAGAAGAACATGAGTGTACTAATGTCACTATTCATAGTATTGATGGTCGTAGAGTTATTTCACAAGACAATGATTGTGAAAACATTGATGTAAGCAACTTGTCAAACGGTGTTTATTTTATTACTATAAGATTCAACAACGGAAATACATATACAGATAAGATTGTGGTTAAATAAGGAAGCAGATTTTGGAAGCGGATGTCGGAAACGGAAATCCGCCTCCGTCTCCGCCTCCAATATCCAATATCCGCCTCCGTCCCCAAACTCGACCTCGTTTTTATTTCTTTTTGAAAAATACTAACCAGATACCGACGATGACAAATGGGATGCTAAGCCATTGTCCCATATCTAATATCATATTGTCTTCAAATGAAACTTGATGGTTTTTGATGAATTCAATTAATATTCTTGAACCGAATACCACTAATAAGAATATTCCGAACATAAAACCTGGACGTTTGCTGCCCATGTCTTGTTTGTAATATGCATATAAAAGATATATGAATACTGCCACGCAGAAGAGAGCTTCATAAATCTGAGTAGGATGACATGCGGGTATGTTTTCTATCGGCATTCCTACAGGATAATCTCTCACGAATTTAAATCCCCATGGAAGCGTTGTTGGCTGACCGTAAATCTCTGAATTCATGAGGTTTCCCATACGTATGAATGCGCCTCCTATAGCTGCTGGTACCACGATTCTGTCCAAAATCCAGATGTATGGCTTCTTGACTTTTTTTGCATAAATGTAAAGACCAATCAATATTCCTATCGCACCGCCGTGGCTGGCAAGTCCTCCTTCCCATACGTATAAAAATTTGATAGGGTCTGAAAAGTAATATCCAGGCTCGTAGAAAAGACAATGTCCTAGACGTGCTCCAACTATGGAAGAAACAAGCATGTACATCAATAATTTGTCGAGATTGTCTTCGCTGATATTTTCCTTTTTGAAAATGTTTTTCATGATGTAGTAGCCAACAATGAAAACCAAAGCCCATAATAGTCCGTACCATGCGATAGGGCGTTCGCCAATGTAAAAGATATATGGATTTACATCCCAAACAATATAATTGAGTAACATGATGATTTAATTTTTTTTGCAAAAATAATTTTTTTTAAATATTATCCAGCCAATTCTCTAAAAAATACTCTAGTTTTTTGTTGACCTTAGGGAGATGATTATTGATTGCAGACTGCTGACAGTTGACGTTTTTCAACTTGAAATTTTTCTGTCTGCAACTGTTGAACAGTCCTTTTTTGGTAAGATAGTCGGCTAGGTATTCCTGTTCGGTTTGACCAGGAGTAGGAACGAGATATGCGCTTCTGTTGAGGCTTATCAGATCCATCAACGAAGAGTAGCCACCGCGGCATATAATGTTTTTGGATTTTGAAATAAGCTCGATGAAAAAATCGTCGTCGGCATGATTGAAGAAAGTGACGTTGTCGGGTATGTTGTATGGCAAGTCATTTTGATTTGGCTTAGCTCTCAAAATCACTATTCTTCCATCCACTTCGTGAGCTTGTTTTATGACGATGTTCTCGAAGATGCTACGTTGTGGCTCGGGTCCCGATAATATGACTAAATAATCTATATCTTTTTCCTCTTCTTGAATTTCAGAAGAGAAACGGCTTAATAAACCTATGTAACTTGTCTTTATTTTGACATCGGCAGGATGAGATAATATTCCAGATAGAGAAGGTTCATTTTCGTTGTCGGGAATCCATAGCTCGTTGTAGTGTTTGATATAGTTGTTGTTTATTTTATTAATGAAAGGATAAGTCCATCTGAAAAGGTTAGGAGTCTGTATATGAAGCTGGTGAGTCATGAAGACAGAATGTACGTTTTCGCTCCAGCATCCGAATCTGTTGTCGGAAATAATTACGTCAATGTTATGGTCTTTGACGATAGTCTCGATGTCGTGATGTTCTTTCTTGAAGTCGGCGAAGGCACCAGGTATAGATGTCAGTAGTTTGAAAACCTGAGAGTTGCTTCTGCTGTATATGGGATCGAAGCCAGGAAGTTTGATTATTTCCAAGTCAGGAAATGCCTTTTGCAGAAATGCCAGAGGAGCTTTGTCGGCTGCTATTATAGGATTCTGTCCCAAATCCAATAATCCTTTGATGATGGGGACACAACGAGTGGCGTGACCTAATCCCCAATTTAATGGACATATTAATATATTCTTCCCCAAAATGTACTTTTTAAAAATTATCTGCAAAGATACTACTTTTTTGAGCTTGTTTAAATCTTAATAAAAATTAACATAATTATTTGATTAGCAGTGAAATAAAATCCATATCTTTGCATTTGGAATCAAGAATTAAAAATTATGAATTGTGAATTATGCATTATGGATTATTATATGAGCTTGCTTTGACTTTGATACCTGGTATTGGTGATATTAATGGTAAGAAGCTGGTGGCGTACTGTGGTGGTGCAGAGGCTGTCTTTCATGAGAAAAAGAAGAATCTGTTTCATATTCCGGGGATAGGAGAGAAGAGCGTGGAGAGTATTGTGTCGCAGAATGTTTTGTCGAGGGCAGAGAAAGAGTTAGCATTTGCTGAACGTAACGGAATAAGGATTTTGTATTATCTCAATCCCGATTATCCGAAAAGGCTACAGCATTGCTACGATAGTCCTATAATAATTTATTGTAAAGGTGTCACCGACCTTAATGTAGATAAAATCGTTGGTATTGTCGGGACGCGTAATATTACCGATTATGGAAAGATGCTTACTGATAGAATCGTTGAACAGCTGGCTTCTGATAATGTTCTTGTTGTTAGTGGATTAGCTTACGGTGTTGATACATACGCGCATAATGCGGCATTGAAAAACAATCTCGACACAGCGGCTGTGCTGGCTCATGGATTTCAGACCATTTATCCTCCTGTAAATAAAATTCTTGCAAGAAAAATAATAGATAGCGGAGGTTGTCTGCTTACGGAACATATCAGCGGTGTGGAGCCTGATAGAGAGAATTTTCCGAAACGTAATAGGATAGTGGCAGGGATGATAGATTGTCTTGTCGTGGTAGAGAGTGCTGCAAAAGGCGGAGCTCTCATCACCGCGGAGATAGCTAACGCCTACGATAGAGAGGTCTTCGCCTTTCCTGGAAAAATCGGCGATACTTACAGCGAGGGATGTAACAAAATAATAAAGGAAAACAAAGCCAATATCTTGACAGACGTGGATGACCTGAGAAAGGTGATGCGCTGGGATGGGACAAAGATTGTTACGGCAAAACAGATGCGTATGTTCCGAGATTTTAGCGAAGAGGAACAAGCAGTGATGGATGTCTTTGGAAATGATAGCATTATATATCTTGATAAAATTATTACCGAGACAAAGTTGTCGCCGACAAAAATAGCGTCAATATTGCTTTCCTTGGAGTTTGATGGGGTGCTTACGGCTCTCCCTGGAAAACGTTATCAAAAGTTGTATGAGACTTAAATTTATAAAATAAAAATATGTACCTTTGCGCAAAATAAGCATAAATGCAAGAAGGAGTTGTAATTAAATCAACAGGAAGTTGGTATGAAGTAAGAAACGATGCCGGTGAAGTCGTCTTATGTCGTCTGAGAGGTAAGATACGTCTCGACGGATTGAGAACCACAAACCCAGTGGCAGTGGGTGACAAGGTTATTTACGAAAAAGAAAATAACAAAGACACCTGCGTGATAAACAAGATTTTACCACGCTACAACGTGATAGTTAGGAAATCGGTGAACCTCTCAAAGGCATCGCATATCATCGCTTCTAATATCGACCAAGCTATCTTGGTGGCAACAATAGCTCAGCCAAGAACATCAACAGGTTTCATGGATAGATTCTTAGTCACAGCAGAGGCATATCACATCCCCGTGACAATAGTGTTCAATAAATGTGATTTGTATGACGAAGAACAGATGGCAATAGCAGAAGAACTTATTTCTGTGTTTAAAAATATTGGCTATCATTCTTTTATGTTGTCGGCAAAGACAGGATACCAATGCGATGAGCTTAAGGAGATAATGAAAAACAAAGTCAACCTCTTCTCTGGTCACTCTGGCGTGGGTAAGTCGGCTCTCATCAACAGACTGGATCCAAATCTGAACGTGAGAGTGGGCGATATATCTGATGTCCACGAAAAAGGAAAACATACAACAACATTCTCACAGATGTTTCCTCTGGCTTTCGGCGGTTATATCATTGATTCGCCTGGTATCAAGGAATTTGGATTGTATGATATGGAAAAAGACACGCTGGCTCAGCGTTTTCCGGAAATGCGCAACCTTATGCATGAATGTAAATTCTCTAATTGTACTCACCTCCATGAACCTCATTGCGCAATAAAAAATGCTGTGGAACAAAATCTTATAGCAGATTGGCGTTACACAGATTATTGTAATATGATGGAAGACTAATCCTTTTTGTATGAAACGACTCTTGTCTTTTTTGCTGTTGTTATTACCAGTTCTGATGTATGCTCAGAACGATTATGTCGTTGTCAGCGATATAACTATTAGTGGTAATAATACAACAAAATCGGCAATAATATATAAAGAACTGACATTCGGAATCGGTGATACCATCGATGTCGTTAGATTGGAAGAGGAACTGCGGTTAAGTAAAGAAAATATTCAAAATACAACATTGTTTAATTTCGTTGATATTGAATGTTTTGGAGATGAGTATGACGGCAATTCCATAACAGTGAATATAAAGGTGACGGAGAGATGGTATCTCTGGGCTTATCCTTACATAGCATACGCGGATAGAAACCTTAATGCGTGGTATGAGGCTGATAATCTTAAACGTTTCAGTTATGGTGTTGACTTGGAATATAAAAATATATGGGGACTGAAACATAGTCTTACATTGACACTTATTTCTGGCTATAATCAGAATTACGGAGTTTTATATGATATTCCATATCTATTTGATAAATATAACTTTGGACTTAAATCAAGTGTAGCATACAAAAGAGATAAGGAGGTGGCTTATATCACTACAAATAATAAGATTTCTTATTTCAACGGAGGTGATGAGTTCGCAAAACAGAACCTGAATATATTTATAGAGCCATATTATCGATTCGGACATAGAAATAAACTATTCCTGCAATTGGCATATAACGACACTCGCTATCACGACACCCTTTCTATTCTTAATGAAGATTTTGCAAATTCTAAAGGGGCGAGATATCAATACTTTACGTTGACAGCTACATTTAAAAACGATTTTCGTGATGAACAAAATTATCCTTTGAATGGTCATTATCTCGAGCTGATGATTGAGAAAAACGGATTTGGAGTCTTTGAAACGAGTCCTGATGTTATGTTTGGAAAAATTACCGCAGATTGGTATCATAACATAAAAGGCCGTTGGTATTGGGCTTCTAATCTCACGATGAAGATGTCGGGAGATGTGGATTCTCCTTATTTCTTATGTCAAGGCTTGGGTTATAAAAATGATTATGTTAGGACGTATGAATTGTATGTCGTTGATGCTATGAATTTTACATTGATTAAAAATAATTTGAAATATGCTCTGTTAAATCCTGTGACAAGATACATACCTTTTATTAATAACGAACGTTTTGGAAAGATACATTTTGCATTATATGCCAATGTCTTTTTTGATTGCGCATATTCGTGGAAAATGCCTGAAAATCATACCTCTTTTCTGGATAATAAATTTATTTTCGGAACAGGTGTGGGATTGGATTTTGTTACTTATTACGATAAGGTGCTTCGTCTTGAATGCGGAATTAATGATATGGGAGAGGCTGGATTGTTCGTACATTTCGTAGCCCCTATTTAATGAAAAAAGAATTAATGTCATGAAGATTGCATTGTTTGGAAAAGTTTTTGGCGCGGACTATGATGAACTTATGCGTGAGTTGTTAAGCACGTTGAAAGAGTCGTCGGTCGAATTGGTCGTTTATGAGCCTTTTTTGAAATATATAGAACATTGTTTCGACGATTCGTTGGAATATAAGTTGTTCAAAACTTCTGACGATATAAAAAATGACGTCGATGTCATGTTTTCTTTTGGTGGCGACGGAACAATATTAGATTCGGTTCCACTCATTCGCGATAGCGGTATTTCTGTCCTTGGATTCAATACTGGCAATCTCGGTTTCTTGTCGAGTGTCTCTCCTCAAGAAACAAGCGAGGCTGTGAAAAAAATTATAGAAGGCAATTATGAGATAGAGAAACGTTCCTTGATACAAATCAATGATACTGATAATGTCTTCAATGGAATAAATTATGCTCTCAATGAAGTGAGTATATGTCGTAAAAACAATGGTTCTCTGATAGTTGTAAATGTATATATCGATGATATGCTGCTTAATACATATTGGGCGGACGGCGTGATTCTGGCTACAACAACAGGTTCAACGGCATATTGTATGAGCGTGGGAGGACCAATCATGTCACGTAACGCAGATAGTTTTTTAATAACACCAATAGCAGCACACAATTTAAGCGTACGTCCTGTCGTTATACCAGACAAAAGTAATGTCAGAATAAAAGTGGAGGGACGATGTGACGACTATGCTTTGGGCTTGGATTCTAGAATAGTGTTGGCAGACAAGTCAAAAGAGATAGAAATAAGAAAAACAGACTTTACTTTCAATATGATAAAAATGCCTGATAAAAATTTCTTCGAGACGATAAGAAAGAAACTTTTGTGGGGAAATGATCTTAGAAATTAATTTAAAAAAAATATAATAAATTAACAAAATAATCGTAATTTTGTAGATTCCTGAGTATTGTATCGACAGGAATGAAAATCAATAAGAAAAAGAAATAAATTGATGGAAAGAAGTAAAGTCGTAAAGTTGTTTTTCATTTTGGCAGTATCATTTATGATGCCTAAAAATGCAGATGCGCAGATAATTGAAGTGGGAGCATCAGCTGAAATGTCGTATTACATAGGTGATATAAATCCTCAGAAACATTTTTCCCAATCTCAGTTTGGATTCGGAGCTGTTGTAAGATATTATGAAAATCTGCGCTGGGCGTTCAGATTACAATATTCTCATTTTAATTTACATTCAACAGACCAGGTCGATTTCGGACCTAATAAAGGTGAATTTGATAATAGAGTCAACGATTTGGCAGTTTTAGCTGAATTTAATTTCTTTGACTATTGGACAGGCAGTAAGCAGAATTTTATAAGTCCATATATTTTTGGAGGTGTTTCGCTTTTTCATTATTATTATAATCAGCCAACTAATAATTCAGAATACGGAACAGAAAAATCTAACAATATTAGTTTTTCAATACCTTTTGGTGTAGGTGTGAAATATAGTGTGACAAAAAGATTGGGAACGACATTGGAATGGAGAATGCATAAGTTAATGACTGATAAGATAGACGAAGTTTCTTTTTCTGATAAAGATATGTATAAATTTGGATACAATAATGATTGGATTGGAACACTCGAGTTATCATTGGTTTACAGATTCAATTTGCCAAGAAAAGATGCATGTCATTCAGGTATTAAAGCTCGTTTTTAACAAGTTATGGAAAGTTTAAAAAACAAAATAGATATAAATAAACTGCCTCAGCATATTGCAGTCATCATGGATGGCAACGGACGCTGGGCAAAAGAACAAGGTAAAATGAGAATCTTCGGTCACCAAAATGGAGTTGGTGCCGTTCGTGCTATTTCAGAAGCATGTGCAGAACTTGGCGTTAAATATCTTACGCTATATGCCTTCTCAACCGAAAACTGGAACCGTTCTCAAATAGAAGTAGACGCTCTTATGAGATTGTTGTCGAAGACAATGTCAGATGAGCTTAAAACATTAAATGATAATAATATTCGCCTTAATGCAATAGGCGACTTGTCACGTTTGCCTAAATATAATTACGACGCATTGATGAAAACTATCGAAGCGACAAAAAACAACGATAGAATGACATTGACGCTTTGTCTCAGCTACTCTGGTAGATGGGAAATAACTCAGGCAGCAAGAAAAATAGCTGAACAAGTTAAATCAGGTGAACTTAATATTGAACAAATCAACGAGAATTGTTTTTCTGATTTCTTGAGTACCAAGGGAATGCCGGACCCAGAATTGCTTATCAGAACTAGCGGCGAAGAGAGAATAAGTAATTTCTTGTTGTGGCAGCTGGCTTATTCAGAGTTTTATTTTACAGATAAATTCTGGCCTGATTTTGGTAAAGAAGATCTCTATTTGGCAATTACTGATTATCAAAACCGTGAACGTAGATTCGGTAAAACAAGTGAACAACTAACAGAAAAAAAATAACGATGTATAAAAGATATTTTAATAGTTTATTACTTACTTTATTTTTATTTTTGACATTTAACGCCAATGTCATAGCCCAGATACAAGTGGGTAATGACTTGTCCGAAATAGATTATTCTCTGCCCCGTGAATATGAAATAGGCGGTATAACAGTAAGCGGCGTTAAATATTTAGATCCACAAGTTCTTATAATGATATCAGGATTGCAAGTCGGTGAGACAATAGATGTTCCTGGAGATAAAATTACCAATGCTATCAGAAAACTATGGGATCAAGGTCTTTTTGAAGATGTTACCATAACAAGCGTAAACAAGATAGGAAAAAAAATATTCCTTAACATAGACCTTAAAGAACGTCCACGTATCTCAAAATACTCGTTCAAAGGAATCAAAAAATCAGAAGCTGAAGAACTTAGAAAAAAGATTAACCTTACACGTGGTGATGTTGCTACAGAACATACATATACAAAGACCACACGAATCATAGAAGATTATTATTACGATAAAGGTTTTCATAGCGCATTGGTTGAGGTCATTGCTGTAAATGATACCACTCGCGATAACTATGTTAACTTAATCCTCGACATTAACAAAGGGCCAAAAGTCAAGATATCAGAAATTATCATCGATGGCAATGAGGAACTTACCGATAACCAAGTGCTCCGATCAATGAAAGAAACCAAGGTGAAAGGTAACTTCGATCCTCTCGATCCTCTCGCTCCTACAGTATATAACGCGGCTTGGGATTTTATAACTCTTAAGCCAAAAAAAGCAATGGCAACGATAACAGATTATTTCTTCGATAATTATCGTATGCGTATCTTCAAAGGTTCTAAATATCTTGAGAAGAATTTTGAAGATGATAAATTGAATATCATAGCAAAATATAATCAAAGCGGTTATCGCGATGCTCACATCATCAGCGATTCTGTCTATAAAATAGATGATAAAAATATAGGTATAGCCATCAAACTCGAGGAAGGTAATAAATATTATTTCCGTGACATCTCATGGGTGGGTAATACTAAATATGACACTACTACTCTTAACAGAATCCTTGGAATAAGCAAAGGCGATGTCTATAACAAAGAACTTCTTCAAACCAATCTTACATATAATGAAGGTGGTTATGACATCAGTTCTGTATATATGGATGATGGTTATTTGTTCTTCCAAGTTAATCCTGTTGAAGTGAGAGTTGAAAACGACTCCATCGATTTGGAAATTAGAATGTATGAAGGTGATCAGGCTACAATAGGAAAGGTGTCTGTTAAAGGAAACACAAAAACAAACGACCATGTCGTAGTTCGTGAGATGTACACCAAGCCAGGTCAGCTCTTCAGCAGAAGTGACGTCATCAGAACAACAAGAGAACTCGCTGCATTGGGTTATTTCAATGCAGAAACATTGAATCCAGACATCCAACCTGACCCATCAGACGGAACTGTAGATATAGAATATCAAGTTGAAGAAACATCATCCGACCAAGTGGAACTTTCTGCAGGCTGGGGTTATGGTAGCCTTATCCTTACACTCGGTTTGACTCTCAACAACTTCTCCTTGAAAAATATGTTTAATCCAGAACCATGGAAACCAATACCTGGTGGCGATGGACAAAAACTTTCTTTTAGAGTACAGACTTACGGTAAGCAATACTTATATTGCGGACTTTCTTTCACAGAACCATGGCTAGGAGGTAAGAAACCTAATTCATTCACATCCTCAATTTATCATTCCATTTACACAACTCCTTACGAAGAAACAAGTGAAAACTTCGGTAAATTCAAGACAACAGGTATATCTTTCGGCCTTGGTAAACGCTTGACATGGCCAGACGACTTCTTTACAGTATATCACGGAATTAATTTGATGCGTTATAAGTTGGATAACTACGCTTCTATTTTTAACTTCGGTACAGGTAATGGCTATTTCAATGTCATTAGTTATAACATCAGTGTGGGCCGTAACTCTGTAAGCCAGCCTATCTATCCTCGTTATGGTTCTGAGTTGGTACTCTCACTCGAGTTGACTCCTCCATATTCTGCATTCTCAGATAAAGACTACAACGCCTTGTATCCTGGCGAAGAGAATAGAGCAGAACGCGAAGATAATATGTATCGTTGGGTCGAGTTCCATAAATGGAAATTTAAACTCGCTTGGTATAACGAGATATATGACAAACTCGTTCTTATGACAAGAGTACGTTTCGGATTCCTCGGATGTTACAACCATGATATCGGAATCACTCCATTCCAGAGATTCTATCTCGGTGGTGACGGTCTCTCAAACTATAACTTCGACGGTAGAGAACTCATAGGTATGCGTGGTTATGCTAATAATAATCTTACACCTTATTATTATATAGATCAAAACTTCGGCGGTAATATATTCGCTAAATATACAATGGAGGTACGTTATCCTCTTTCTCTTAATCCAACAGCAACAATCTATGCTCTCGGTTTCGTTGAAGCTGGTAACGACTGGTTCGGAGTGCAAAACTTCAATCCTTTCGACGTATATCGCTCAGCAGGTATCGGACTTCGTATCTATCTGCCAATGTTCGGTATGCTCGGTATCGACTGGGGCTATGGCTTCGATGACATTCCAGGTGTGAGCGGCGGTAACAAGAGCCAGTTCCACTTCTCAATCGGAGGCTCTATCGATTAGTTAGGAGTTAAGAATGAACAATTAAGAATATAATAATGTATAACAATAAAAATATTAAGAATATGAAAACAAGAAGATCAATTTTATTATTAGCATTCATGTTGTTATTGGGAATGACATCTGTTAATGCTCAACAAAATCAAAGAATAGCATACGTTGATTCAGATTATATCTTGGAAAATATCCCTGAGTATGGCGACGCTCAAGAAGAAATAAACCAGCTTTCCAAACAATGGGAAAAAGAAATAACAGCTTTGTTCCAAGAAGCACAAGAGTTAGATAGAGAATATCAGTCAGAATCAGTGCTTCTTTCTGAAGACCAAAAAAGAAAGAAAAAAGATGCTATCACAGCTAAACGTCAAGAAGCAGAAGCTCTTAGAATGCAATACTACGGACCAGAAGGTGAATTGTATACAAAAAGAGCTGAACTTATCCAGCCAATACAAGAAAAAGTATATAACGCTATTAACCAAATAGCAATGACTAAAAACTACGCTTTCGTTTTCGATAAGGCTTCTGGAACAACAATGTTATATTGTAATGAGAAAAATGACATCAGTGATGATGTACTCGATGAAATCGGCAATGTAATGCAGACAGTTCGTCGCGAAGACAGAAAGAAAAGCAATTAAAATCTAAATCTGAAAGTTGAAAATAATTGACGATAATAATAGTTAAATTTATTATCTTTGCAGAAGAAAAAATAACAATAAAAAATTATAAAAATGAAGAAATTAGTTAAATTATTTTTCGCTCTTGTATTAACAATGGGTGTTGGTTATGGAGTTAATGCTCAATCATTAAAAGTTGGTCACGTTGATTCATCTGCAATCATGGAAATTATGCCAGAAAGAACAAAAGTTGAACAAGACCTCCAAGCATACGCTGCAGAATTACAATCAGAATTACAAGCAATGGCAGCTGAATACCAAAACAAACTTCAAGACTATCAAGCTAACCAAGCTACAATGTCAAATTTAATTCGTCAATCAAAAGAAAAAGAAATAATTGACCTCGAAACAAGAATTCAAGAATTCCAAGCTAGTGCTGATATGGCATTGCAAAACAAACAAATGGAATTGATAGCTCCACTTATCGAAAAAGTTCAAAATGCTGTTAATGCTGTAGGTCAAGAAAAAGGTTTCACTTATATTTTGGATAAAGCATCAGGCACTGTTGTATACATCGGTGACAATGCAATAGACATCACAGCTGACGTTAAAGCTAAATTAGGTATATAATAAAGGCTAAAGACAAAAGGCTAAAGGCTAAAGAAGAGCTGCTTATATAAGTGGCTCTTTTTTGTGTTGTAGGATTCTCTCGTAAAACAGCAGAGCAACGCAAAGTTTTTTTTAAACTAAGAAATTCAAAAACTCAGAATCTCAGAAAAAGTTTTTATAAATATATTATTCAGATTCCAAATATTTCTTTCTGTTTCTTTCAAGTTTTCTCTTGAGTCGTTCCTTTTTGTTGAAACGATTATATAAAGTCTGGACAGGACTTAGGATTCCTTTGTCGTCAGGTGTTTTCTTTGGTTTTTGATATAAGACAGATTCGATGTTTTCGTTGGCTCCTTTGATGATAAAAGGTTCCTCAATAGGAATCTTGCTAATGATTTCTTTCACGGTATGATAATCGAGATGTGGAAAGACATCGACTTCTGGCAGCATGACGGTATCTCTTTGCATAACGATGTTAAATCTGTTTGAGTCGATAGTGTCGTATTTTATATTGACATATTTTGTCACGAATCCGATGCTGCTGATTCTAAGACTGTCGTTTTCTTTTATCAAGATTGAGTAATTGCCGTCATAATCAGAGGTGGTTCCATAATATGATAACAAACTTAAGATATGAGCATCGGGAATAGGAGAGAGGCTGTCGGCAGAAAGAATTCTTCCATACATCGGGAAATATTTGTTCTGCGCTTTCAGCGAAAGACAACTTAAAAAGATAAATCCGATTATGAAAAGACGTTTCATTTTTTTTAAGACTGCAAGACCACTTTTTTAAGACAACAAGACTACAAGACAACAAGACCACAAGTTTTTGGGGAAAACGTTGAAGGGAGGTTTTTATTGTTTTTGTAACTAAGAAATTCAGAATCTCAGAACCTCAGAAAAAATCCGTGCCGATACTTGTGATTCGTGGAGGTTTTAAAAATCTGTGGTGATAAGATTAACAATTTTTAACTTTTTTATTCGAAAACGAAGTGTTAATTTTGCAGGAACAAAAACCAATGAGAATTTTATGAAACTAAATTATTTGTATGGATGATAAAAACAAAAAAGCCAATCGTTTGAACTCATTAAGCAGACTCGTGGTCACTAGTGCTTCTCAAACGAAAGGCAGTGCAAAGGTAATAATAAATAATGAGATAGCGATATCAAAATTAAAAGAATTAGCAAAATTATATATAGGAATAACAAATCCGCAAGGTTTTCTTACAGATTTGAGAGTTGCTTTAGGAATTCCGAATTCTACGGGCGCGAGTAAGTATGCTTATATTATAATTCCTAAAAAAGATTGTGGATGCTTGCAAGCGTCTTTAAGAATAACAAATCATAATAGCAATGTTAAGACATATATAGATAATGGTGTTAACTTGGAATATAACTTAAGTATAGTTGTAAGCAAAAGATTCAAGACAAACACCTTCAAACCTCACGATGAGGTTCGTCTTGATGAATATGTTTATTACGGCAAAAGAATGGCGAAAGTTGAAAATCCATTGACGCAGATTGTCAATAGCATAATTGGATTTTTGCAAACAGGCGTTTATGAAGATACAACAGGAATAGCGTTTAAGAACAGCTCACCGGTATAAAGTCTATGTTTGTTTTTATCTGAAAACTTGGAATTTGGTGTTTAAAATCATCACAGGAAAACATGTTATTCATCATTTAAATACTTTTTTCTGTTTCTTTCAAGTTTTCTCTTGAGTCGTTCCTTTTTGTTGAAACGGTCGTATGTTTTTTTTATAGGATTATATAGTACAAATGTAATGGCTCTGATTTTAGGGATGTCTTTGGTTTTGTTATAGTAATAATTCTGTATGTTGATGTCAATGTCGTTTTCATACAAAACTTGCTTGGGTAATACAATTGGGATTTTGCTGATGATTTCTTCAACAGTGAGATTGTCAAGATAAGGAAAAACCTCGACATCTTGCAGCATTACGGTGTCTCTTTGCATAAGGATATTGAAATTATTGGCGTTGATGCTGTCGTGATTTATGTGAATATATTTTGTAACGAAACCGACGCTGCTGATTCTTAAGCTATCGTTTTCTCTTGTTAACATAGAGAAATTTCCGTCAGAATCAGATGTCGTGCCGTAATAAGATAATAAACTTAAAATATGAGCGTCGGGAATGGGGGAGAGACTGTCGGCAGAAAGAATCTTTCCATATATTGGGAAATATTTGTTCTGAGCTTTCAATGAAAGACAGCTTAAAAAGATTATTCCGATTATGACAAGATGTTTCATTTTTTTAAGACTACAAGACCACAAGACAACAAGTTTTTGGGGGAAACGTTGAAGGGAGGTTTTTATTGTTTTTGAAACTAAGAAATTCAGAACCTCAGAAGAAAAATCCGTGAGATACTCGAGATACGTGTAGGTTTTACGGATTCGTGGAAATAAAAAAAGGTGCCTGAGCTTGACGAAGGCACCTTTAGTTCAAAGTTCTTATTTAATATTCTCTGGTTTAATCTTGCTAAATCTCATGGCTTTTGTCATGAACTTTGGAAGTGGCTTGTAATCGTCTCTGTTACCGAGATTGAGGTAAATACCAAATTTCTTCATGACAGGGACCTTGAATGTCTCGACGAATTCTATCAAAGTACCGTTAGGGTCTTCCACGTATGTGAAGTGTCCGTTGGCATCGCCCATGTCGAAGTCACGACCGCCGTCGCATACGAAAGGATGTCCTAATGCCTCAGCAGCTTCCTTGATACATTCCATGTTACGAACATCGAAGCAGAGGTGGATGTAGCCAGGGTCGCCCCAATATCTGTTTTCTAATGTTCCTGTACGGACGCTGCATGCCACGTCCCTACATTGGATTAATTCAATATGAGAATCTCCCATCATATCAGAGAGCGGACCTTGAATCGGTTTGGAACGTTTCAGCATTACACGACGGAATACGTCATTGCCGCCGTTGATGTTACCTAATTCATCGTAAGTGCCAGTGACATCGCCGACGATTGTATCATAATCCAATAATTTGCCGTAGAACTCTATGGATTTCTCCATATCTTTAACACCGATAACAACGCCGTTTACGCCGCCGTTAGTCTTGCCTTTATCATCGATGAAAGCGTAGTCGTTTTGCTCGACTTCAAATATATTGTTCCATGGGTCTTTGAAATAGAAATGCTTGAATCCGAAAGGAGAGGAGCATACCTCGCTGAGCATTGTGGCTCCGTTCGCCTTAAGATGAGCGAATGATTTGTCAACGTCTTTTGCTTTTAACTTGCAGATGTTGATGCCGTAGTCGCCGAGCTGGAGTGGGTGTTCTGGATATTTCACTTTTCTTCCTTTAGGCTGCCACACTTCGAATCCGCCGCCGCCGCGAGGGTTGAACGCCAATACAGCGCGTCTTGGCTGCGGCTTTCCTCCGGTGTATGGAAGCATACGCTCTGCAACGCCTTCATCGTCGAAAATCTTCATCTCGAAGCCCATGGCCTTGTTATACCATTTCCATGGTTCCAATAATTCTTCAACGCCTATACCTACTTGTTGAATTCCGCATATAATTTTTTCTTTCATCGCTTTAATTTTTATGTTGGTGAAATATGTTTGGAGAGTATGTAATAAAGACTTGGAAGATACCTATTAATATGTGCCATGAGCAGCTCGTATTTTCCAATTAGCTTTCTGTGTTTCTTTTTCTTGATGGCTCTTACTGCAACCTTGGCTGCCTTGTCGACGTTGAGACCTTTTGCCTGACCTGGATCCATCTTGTCGTAACGTTGACCGTCGCCCATGAGCGCACTCTTGCTGATGTTGGTGTTGATTCTTCCTGGGATAAGGAAGGTGACACTGACGTTGTCGTATTCCAAATCCATCGACTCGAAGAATCCGAACAGAGCGTGTTTCGATGAGCAATATGATGTTCTTAATGGGAAACCAAATAATCCAGCGAGAGAAGTGGTGACGGAAATGCTGGTGTGTTTCGACTTGAGAATCTCGTCTTTAAATTGTTTGATGAGATATACCGAACTCCAGTAATTAATCTGCATTATCTTCTGGTCGGTCGCGAAGTCTGTTTCAAATGCTTTAGCTCTTTGTGAAATACCAGCATTTAAAACAAAAAGGTCGATGTTGATGTTATACGGTTTTACAAATTGAACGAAATCGTCTATGCTTGAAAATTCAGCGAAATTACTTTCTCTGGCGAAGACTTTAACACCTAATGCTTCGCATGATTTTTTAGTCTCTTCCAGCTGCTCTTTGTCGAGCCCTGTTATAAATAAGTTACAACCTTCCTTAGAGAGTTGTTTAGCTATTGCAGCTCCGATTCCAGAACTCGCTCCTGTTACGAGCGCGTATTTGTCTTTGAAGTTTATCATTTTGTTATGTTTATGGACAACATTCAACGGTCAACAGACAACAGTCTTTGACTACATTGCATGTCGTTTCTTTTGTTTGAGACGCAAAAATATAACAATTTTCAAAACTATATAAAAAAATGATAAAATATTTTATTAAATCAATTTGGTAAAGTAAATATATTTACTATTTTTGCAAAGCTAAAAAATAAAATCTAATTTAACTAAGAAGTAATATGGAAATATTTGAAAGAATAGCGAAGGACTCAGGCGGTCCTATTGGTCAATACAGAGATCGTGCACACGGTTATTTTGTTTTCCCAAGATTGGAAGGTGAGTTGGGACCTCACATGCGTTTCAACGGCGTTGACGTCTTGAACTGGAGTTTGAACAACTACCTCGGTTTGGCTAACCATCCAGAAATCAGAAAGACAGATGCTGAAGCAGCAGCAAAATGGGGCATGGCATATCCTATGGGTGCTCGTATGATGAGCGGCAACACACGTCTCCACGAACGTCTTGAACAAGAACTTGCTGACTTCGAAAGAAAAGAAGCAGCCTACGAATTCAACTTCGGTTATCAAGGCATCGTGTCAACAATAGACGCATTGACAACACGTCACGACGTCATCGTCTTCGACTCAGAAGCACACGCTTGTCTTATCGACGGTAAACGTCTCCACCTCGGACAATCATTCCACTTCAAACATAATGATATAGTAAGTTGCGAAAACGCACTTAAACGTGCAACAGAAATCGTCAACAAGACTGGTGGCGGTATCTTGCTCATCACTGAAGGTGTCTTCGGTATGACTGGCGCACTCGGTATCTTGGATCAGATCGTTGCTTTGAAGAGTAAATATCAGTTCCGTATCCTCATCGACGACGCTCATGGCTTTGGCGTGATGGGACCAACAGGTCGCGGTACTTCAGAACACTTCGGCGTTATGGATGAGATAGACCTTTATATAGGTGCATACGCCAAGTCTATGGCGACTATCGGTGGCTTCGTGGCCGGTCCAAAATATGTCATCGATTATCTACGTTACAACATGCGTTCACAGATGTACGCTAAGTCACTGCCGATGCCAATCGTTGAAGGTTGTTTGAAACGTCTCGAAATAATCAGAAGCGCAGAAGGAGATGAGTTACGTAAGAAATTGTGGACAGTGACACGCGCATTACAAGACGGATTCCGTAACTTAGGTTTCGAAATAGGACCTGCAGAGGCTTGTGTTACACCTATCTTCTTGCCAGGTAATGAAGAACAAGCTGCACAAATAGCTAAAGACCTTAGAACAAATTACAAGATTTTCTGTTCTATCGTTACATATCCGGTTATTCCAAGAGGTATGATTATCTTCAGAATCATCCCGACAGCAGCTCACACATTAGAAGATGTAAACTACACATTAAATGCGTTTGCCGATGTCAAGAGAAAACTTGCTGAAGGTAAGTATGACTCTGACGAGATGCCGAATATGGCTATCTGGTAACACATTATATTATGACAAATTTTTATAAAGACAAGGTTATTATAGTGACAGGAGCCAGCTCAGGAATTGGGTTGGCTTCTGTCAATCATTTTGCGGCATTAGGAGCTAGTGTGGTTCTCGCTGCACGTTCTATCGATAAACTAGAAAAAATAGCAGAGAGATTAAGTCGGCAGTCAATGGGCAAGGGACAAGAGTTCTTGTGTGTGAAAACTGATGTCACTCAGGAAGAGGATTGCAAGAATCTCATAGAGAAGACCGTTGAGAAATTCGGTAAGATTGATATTCTTGTTAACAATGCAGGCATTTCGATGCGGGCAGTCTTCAAGGATATGGATTTGGCGGTGATGAGGTCGTTGATGGATACAAATTTCTGGGGAACGGTGTTTTGTACAAAATACGCTTTGCCTTATCTTCTTGAAACAAATGGCACGCTTGTTGGAGTGATTTCGACGGCAGGATATGTTGGATTACCAGCGCGTACTGCCTATTCAGCATCGAAATTCGCGGTGAGAGGGTTCTTGGAAACATTGCGTATAGAGCATTTGTACGATGGTCTGCATGTGATGGTCTTTGCACCAGGATTCACGACTTCTAATATTAGAAATGTGGCACTTACAGCCGATGGAACTCCGCAAGGGGTGACTCCACGAAAGGAAGAGAAAATGATGTCGGCAGAGAGAGTGGCGAGAATTCTGGCGAGAGGCATTGCAAGAAGAAGAGCTCAGATGGTGTTGACGCCACTTGGCAAAGCGACGCTTTTTGTGAGCCGTAACTTGCCTCGAGTGACAGATAAAGTTGAATATAGAATGATGGCAAACGAACCGAATAGTCCACTAAAAAAACAATAAATTATGCTTTTAATAAAAAAGATAGCAGTTTACATCAACATCGTTAATTGTTCTTTGATAAAATATTTTGCCAAAGAACTTAGTCGTAACGACATCAATCTGACACCTGAACAATATCTTGTGATGGATATATTGTGGGATGCTGAAGTTTTGTCGCAGCAAGCCATTGCCGACATAATTCAGAAAGATAAAAATTCGGTGACAAAATTCATCGATTCATTAGAGAAGAAAGGACTCGTTTATCGTCAAGTCAACAAGGCTGACCGTCGTGTCAACACCATCGTTGTTTCAGAAGAAGGAATGAAGCTGAAGACCAGAACCACAGAGGTAGCCATCGGCATGATGAGAAATGTTTTGAAAGATATTAAAGAAGAAGATCTGATTGCCTTAGATAAGGTTATGAATCAGATTAAAGAGAATATAGATCTTAGTTCCAATTCATAATTATTTTTGATACAATTATGCATTATGCATTATGAATTAAAAAAAGCTCGACATTTCTGCCGAGCTTTTTTTCCCTTTTAACGAATAAAATTTTAATTCTTAATCTTCGACGATAGCATCGTTTGGACATGCACCTGCACATGAACCACAACCAACACATGAATCAGCGTCAATTACATAGATGTCGCCTTCAGAAATAGCACCTACTGGGCACTCGTCAATGCAAGTACCGCATGCTACACAATTGTCTAAAATTTTGTAAGCCATAATTATTTTAATTTAATTTTGAATTTGCTGCAAAGATATAAAGATAATCGGTATGTAGCTCAAAAAAAAAGTGAAAAAATAAAAAAAACTTTTTCTTTTATTTTTGTTCATTTTTTTTGCTTCTCTATACAATAAATAATTACATTTGCAGAAAATTTGAACAAATAAAATTAATACAACATTAATATAGTTTTACTATGACAAAAACATCAAAAGTTGTAGAACTCGAACAAGTTGTTATCCGCTTTGCGGGTGACTCAGGAGACGGTATGCAATTGACTGGTAATTTGTTCTCAGATTCAACAGCATTTGCCGGTAACGATTTCGCTACATTCCCAGATTATCCAGCAGAAATTCGTCCTCCACAAGGAACAGTATCAGGCGTATCAGGATTCCAAGTACACTTCGGTCATAAACCAGTACACACAACAGGTGACCTTTGTGATGTATTAGTCGCTATGAATCCAGCTTCTATCAAAGCTAACATGCGCTGGTTAAAACCAGGTACAACAATCATTTTCGATGTCGACTCATTGACTGACAAATCTCTTGAAAAGGCAGGTTATGCATCTGACCCAACAACAGACGATACACTCAGCCAATATAAAGTCATCAAAGCTCCTATCTCATCACTCACAATGGAAGCTCTGAAAGACTTCGGAATGGATAGAAAGTCAATGCTTAAGTCAAAGAACATGTTCGCCCTCGGTATCGTGATGTACCTTTTCAACCGCGACATTACTCAGCTTAACCATTATTTCGAAACAAAATTCAAAAACAAACCTCAGGTTATTGAAGCAAACAAGACTGTTGTCGCTGCTGGTTACAGCTACGCTGACACTCTCGAAATCTTTGCTAACACATATCGTATTCAACCGGCTGAACTTCCTAAAGGAAAATATCGCGACATCTCTGGTAACGTCGCTACAGCATGGGGTCTCATGGCAGCAAGCGAACGCTCAGGCCGCCAATTGTTCATAGGTTCTTATCCTATCACTCCAGCAACAGACATCTTGGTTGAACTTACAAAACATAAAGACTTAAAAGTTAAGGCTTATCAAGCTGAAGACGAAATCGCTGGTATCACATCATCAATCGGCGCTTCATTCGCTGGTTGCTTGGCAGTGACAACAACTTCAGGT
>JAZLEF010000127.1:0-9812 GCA_045615125.1 Bacteroidales bacterium | reverse complement strand
GCGAGCGTAGATGCTGTAAGAAGGACGGAAACGATACATATAGATACGACCATATTTTTCCAATTCTTCTGCAAATTCAGGAGCTAAAACAGCGTGATGTTTAGCTGGGAAATAACGAAGAGCATTTCTTAATGCTAATCTTTTTTCTTCTTTTGTTAAAATGTCTTTACGTTTTGGAGCATGATTGACTGTTACATCATACTCTTTAACACATGGCAACTCGTCAGGAATACCTGCAAGTATCTCTTTTTGAAAGTCATTCATATATCTATGTGTTTATTTTTAATGCTTAATTATACAATTTGCAAAGATAAAAATAATTCATAATGCAAAATGCATAATTCTTAATTTTACAGAAAAAAGATTATGCATTATGAATTATCAATTATGAATTAAAAAATCACCATCCTTTAGGTTTAAACAACGTGCTCCAGAATCCTAAGGCTGTAGTGAAAATCATGAAGAAACAGTCATAGAACGGTGTAAATGCTAATCCTAAGTGTTTCTCTCCAAGCTGTTTTGCGCATTTGTGATAGATGACAAATTGTGTTATGTAGTGTATAAATGCGAAAAGTCCTATTGTCAGATAATAATATATCTTGCCTAATGAAATCTCGAATGCTGCTGGTATGAAAAACAACGCAATCAATGTTGGATAATATAATAAGCGGCTGCCCAATAGTAATCCTAAAGCTCTGTTTGTTTGTGGTTTGTATTTCGTTCCTGTAGAATAATGACGTCTCTTCTGACGTATCCATGTTTTCCATGTCTTCTTAGGTTCCGACTCTACTCTGTTCACGGCGTCGACATATACACCTGTGTTTCTCTTGTTGGCGACTTGGCTGATGAAGAGGTCGTCGTCGCCAGATGGTATGTTATAGTGTGAGGTGAATCCTTTGTTTTTTATGAATGTGCTTTTTCTGTATGAGAGGTTTCTTCCAACACCCATGTAAGGCTTCTTTGCCAAAGCCAACGACATATATTGCATCGCTATGTATAAAGTGTCGAAACGGACGAGTTTGTTGAGTAAGCCTTTACGCTCGAAATAAGGTCCGTATGCCACTACGATTTCAGTGTTGTCGTTATATGTCGCCACCATTTCCTTAATCCATTGGTTGGTGTTAGGAATACAGTCGGCGTCGGTGAGAAGCAGCAGGTCGTATTTAGCCGATTTGATACCCATGCTCAGAGGAAATTTCTTGCCATGGAAAAAGTTGAGGTTTTGTGTTAGGTTGACAAGGTTTATCTTGGGATTATTCCTCGCTAAATCTTTCAGATATTCTTCTGTGTCGTCTTGCGAACAGTCGTTCACGATCACGAGTTCGAAATCGGGATAGTCTTGTGATAACACAGCAGGTATCAGGTCGATGAGATATTCGTAAGCATCACGGGCGCACACTATGACAGAGACAGGCTCTTGGCTGACGCCTCTTTCCTTCTTTTTGTAAAAAGCCAATCGTCTGAATAATATCCAATGATAAAACATCTGCACCAACCATGCTGCTGCAAATATTACCAAAACGATGAATGTCACCTGATTAAAATTGAAACTTATGCTCACGATAATTGTTCTTTTTTATTGATAATTTTTAAATAGAAATCTTTGAAAATTCACTGCAAAAGTATGAATTTTTCACAGGAAAAAATAGTATATTTGCCCAAAAAATTTTATGAGATTTTCACTTGTCAAAAATGATACTTCGAGCAATGCTCGCGCCGGTGTTTTGACCACCGACCATGGTAATATAGAAACTCCTATTTTCATGCCTGTAGGAACAGTGGGTAGTGTTAAAGCTACACATATCAGGGAGTTGAAAGAGGATATCAATGCTCAGATCATTTTAGGCAACACCTATCATCTTTATCTTCGTCCAGGTCTCGATGTCTTGAACAAAGCTGGCGGACTTCATAAGTTCAACGGATGGGACCGACCTATACTCACCGACAGCGGCGGCTTCCAGGTGTTTTCTCTTACTGGTATCAGAAAGATGAAAGAAGAAGGCGTGGTGTTCCAATCTCATATCGACGGCTCTCGTCATACCTTCACCCCGGAAAACGTCATGGACATCGAACGTACTATTGGTGCCGACATCATCATGGCTTTCGACGAATGTACACCAGGAACGGCAGATTTTAAATATGCCAAAGACTCAATGGAAAGAACTCATCGCTGGCTCGA
This sequence comes from Bacteroidales bacterium, assembly GCA_045615125.1. Lineage (GTDB taxonomy): Bacteria > Bacteroidota > Bacteroidia > Bacteroidales > F082 > Limimorpha. The sequence continues at coordinate 7,633 of JAZLEF010000127.1, read as the reverse complement.
CCGTTGCTGGAAACGCTTCGATGAGACAGAGCCGCTCTACGGCTACAGCCAATCTCTCTTCCCAATAGTGCAAGGATGTGTTTATCCAGAACTCAGACGACGCTCTGCAGAATATATCACCAAACACGAAGCCGACGGCTACGCTATAGGCGGCCTCGCAGTGGGTGAACCAACAGAACAAATGTACGAGATGATAGAAGTGGTCAATGAGATACTGCCTCTTGATAAACCTCGTTACCTCATGGGCGTCGGCACTCCTGCCAATCTCCTCGAAGCAATATCTCGCGGCATCGATATGTTCGACTGCGTGATGCCTTGCCGTAACGGACGCAACGGTATGCTCTTCACATCAGAAGGTATCATCAATATCAAAAATGAAAAATGGAAATACGACTTCTCTCCTCTAGATGAGAACGGTACCACATACGTCGATAGCGATTATACCAAGGCTTATCTGCGCCACCTCATAGTCTCTAAAGAAATATTGGGACCTATGATAGCAACAGTACATAACCTCGGATTCTATCTCTGGCTCGTCAAAGAAGCAAGAAAACATATTATAGAAGGCGACTTCGCTTCATGGCGCGACATGATGTTGCCTAAAGTTACACGCAGAATTTGATATGAAGAAACTAGACTGGTACATATTTAGGAAATATATAGGAACATTCTTCTTCTCCATCAGCTTGCTGATACTCATTGTCATTGTCTTCGACCTGTCAGAAAATATCGATAGCTTCATGAAGAACAAAGCGAGCTTCAGAGAAGTCGTTCTGCATTATTATGTGCCATTCATACCTTATTTCATAAATCTTTTCATATATCTTTTCGTCTTTATCTCCGTTATTTTCTTTACCTCGAAAATGGCAGGACATACGGAGGTGATAGCGATACTCAGTAGCGGAATAAGTTTCCGACGATTCCTCTATCCTTATATGCTGGCGGCACTCCTGCTGGCCTTTGGTTCTTTCTATCTCGGTAACTTCTTGATACCTAAGACCGATACGGTGAGAAGAGAGTTTAAGGATAAATATATGGAGAAACTTACAAGAAGCTCAGGCTCTAACATACACGTACAGATAGAACGAGGCGTATATGTTTATGTGGGTAACTTCGACATAAAAAAGAAAACAGCGTATAAGTTCTCTCTCGAGAAGATAGAAGACAATATGCTGAAATATAAGGTCCTCGCTGACAAGGCTTCTTACGATACCTTGAGCGGTAAATGGACTCTCAATAATTACGTGGAACGTTTCCTCTATCCCGAGGAAAGCATGATACGCGGAAAGTCGAAAGACACGACTTTGGTGCTTAAACCTCGCGACTTGTATAACATAAAAGAGGAGTTTGAAGAGATGAATCTCTTCGAGATACGCGATCATATACAAAACTTGGAGATGAAAGGTGCCGACAATACACTTCAATATAGAATTGAAATGCATAAACGTATCGCATCACCGGCGGCTATCCTGATACTCACCGTCATAGGCGCGGCACTCTCGAGCCGTAAGGTGAGGGGAGGAATGGGCCTGCATCTTGGCATTGGTATAGTCATCACATTCTCCTACATACTATTCATGGAGTTCTCCCGAGTGTTCGCGCTGTCAGGTGTGTTCTCGCCTTTCGTGGCAGCATGGCTGCCTAATATATTCTTCTCCATCATAGGAATATATTTCTTTGTCAAAGCACCAAAATAATGGCTAATGGCTAATGACTAATGACTAATTAACTTCATTACTAAAAAAAACCTTGTAGTCATGTAGTCTTGTAGTCATGTAGTCTTTTTTTTTACTATTTTAGCAAAAAAAATATTTGATTATGCATATAGCTATAGCTGGTAATATAGGTTCAGGCAAGACCACTTTAACAGGCTTGCTTTCAAAACATTTCGGATGGCAACCTCATTATGAGGCTGTCGATAATAATCCATATCTAAGCAGTTTTTATGAAGATATGTTGCGCTGGTCGTTCAATCTTCAGATATATTTTCTTAACAGCAGATTTCGTCAAATAATCGATATTCGTAACAGCGGCGTCGATGTGGTGCAGGATAGAACCATTTATGAAGATGCCTATATCTTCGCTTCTAACCTTTACGAGATGGGACTGATGTCGTCGCGCGACTACGAAAACTATAGCTCGCTGTTCGAGCTGATGAGCGATTATATGCAAGCTCCGGACCTTCTCATCTATCTCAGAGCCAGCGTGCCGACATTGGTGAGACAGATAGCTAAACGTAACAGAGCATACGAACAGTCAATACGACTCGATTATCTTAAAGCTCTTAACGATAAATATGAAAACTGGATAGCATCTTACGATAAAGGTAAAGTGCTCATCATCGAAAGCGATGATATAGAATTGGAAAATCCAGAAGACTTAAGCAAAATCATAGAAAAAATCAACGCTTCACTGAACGGTCTTTTTTGAAATTTGAAATTTAGGAGTTAGGAAAATTGCCTTAAACTATTAACTAAAATGAAAATATTAGGAATAATACCAGCTCGTTATGCCTCGACTCGTTTCCCAGGCAAACCTTTGACAATGATAAATGGAAAGTCGATGATTCAACGTGTTTACGAACAATCGATGAAAAGCGAATTGCTCGCAGATGTTGTTGTAGCTACCGACGACCAACGTATCTATGATGCCGTAATGGCTTTCGGTGGAAAAGTAATGATGACTTCCTCCGAACATAATAGCGGCACCGACAGATGCTGCGAGATTGTCGAGAAAATAGGAAATAAATACGATGCCGTCGTTAACATACAAGGTGATGAGCCTTTCATAAATCCGGAACAGATAAACCAGATAGCATCGCTGATAGCTACTGAAGAAAGTCAGATAGCTTCATTATGCAAACCTATAAAGGATGAAGACGAACTCTTTGATGAAAACGTTGTCAAAGTGGTATTCGATAAAAATTTCAAAGCATTATATTTCAGCCGTCAGACAATACCGTTCTTGAGAAAAGTTGAGAAAAATGAGAAATCGTGGATGGGACAAAGAACCTTCTATAAACATATAGGTATCTATGCCTATAAGGCTGATGTCTTGAAGGAGATAGCTCAGCTTCCGCAGTCGGGACTCGAGCTTTCAGAATGTTTAGAACAACTGCGATGGCTCGAAAATTCTTACTCAATAAAAATGGGAATAACAGAGTATGAAAGTTATTCTATTGATACACCGCAAGATGTAGAAAAATGTCTGAAATTCTTCCAAGATTAAAGTATTTTTCTTAACTTCGCAAACCAAAGTATTTTATTATTGAAAATTTCTAATTGTATGATTACTAATTATTTGATAGAGCTGTTGAAAGACAATGAATGCGTAATTGTTCCTGAATTTGGTGCTTTTATTTCTAAAAGACATTCTGCAACAATAGATTATGCAAATCATCGTTTTATGCCTCCTTACAAAGAGTTAGTCTTCAACAATAAATTGACTAATAATGACGGTTTGCTCTCCGGTTATATTTCACAAAAAGAAAATATATCTGAAGAAGAATCACTTGCCAAAATACAGAAATTCGTCAACGAGAGTGTGGCTATACTCGACGTGAATTGTGAACTGGAATTGGAAGGCCTCGGTAAGTTGCGTAGCTTCCTCGGCGACTATGTGTTCACAACAAAAGAAGAACAGAACCTCCTCGGCGACTCCTTCGGATTGACATCCTTCAACTATCAGCCAATATTCCGTACAGAGACTTATCAAGTCATCAAAGAAAAGATTGTCGTTGAACAAAAAGAAAAAAATACAGAATATTCTATAGCTATCGACAGCGTTGAAGATGTAACATCAGAGACAATAAGAAGAAAACCAAATTTATTCAGAACTTTAGCCTACACAACATTGGCATTCTTGTTCATATTCCTTATCAATTGGACAACAGACAAACCAGACTCACAACTCGCAAGTTGGAACCCATTCTTGTACTCATCTCCTAATGAATTTTTTATTAAGGTTTTAGAGGGACAAGAGGGATTGGAAGACAACAAGACAACAAGACAACAAGACGTAGAGGTTTTAGAGGAAACTGAAGTTGTTGAAGTAGTTGAAATAACAGAAGAAATCGAAGCAACTGAAGAAATTGAAGTTAAAGAGGAAATTAAAGCAACAGAAGTTCCTCAAATCCTCAATTCCTCAAATCCTGAAATCCTCAATTCCTCAATTCCTCAATTCCTCAAATCCTATTACATCATCGGTGGTTCGTTCCAGACTGAGGCAAGTGCCGAGAAGTGTGTCAATAATTTGAAAAAACAAGGCTTTGAAAATGCATCTTCATTAGACAAAAATAATAAAGGTAATATTCGTGTTTATTATGAATCATTTGCAGAAAAAGCTGACGCTTTGATTCGTCTCGAAGAAATCAAACGCGACTACAATGAATCTGCATGGTTGTTATTCCAAAAATAATTTAATATGGGAAAGAATAAATTAGAACGTTTCGCTGAGAATAAGACTTTCAACAATCTTTTTGAATACTCATTTGAAAGACTTAAAAATGAAGGATTTCCATTAAAAGGAAGATGGAAACAAGATTTCTTCAAGAACGATAATCCTATAGTTTTGGAATTAGGATGTGGTAAAGGCGAATATACCGTGGGTCTCGCTAGAGCACACAAAGATATCAATTATATAGGTGTAGACATTAAAGGCTCTCGTATGTGGGTTGGACTTTGTCAAGCTCGTAATGAAGGTCTTGATAATGTGGCGTTCCTAAGAACACATATCGAACTCATAGACGGCTTCTTCGCTGAAAATGAAGTTGATGAGATTTGGGTGACATTCCCTGACCCTCAGCCATCAAAGGCACGCAAACGTCTCACAGGTCCTAACTTCCTTGAACGTTACCGCACATTCGTGAAAAAAGACGGTGTTGTCAACCTCAAGACTGACAGTGACCTTATGTACGAATTCACAGTAGAGACAGCAAAAGAAGGCGAACTTCCAATATTCTACAACTACGACAATCTCTACGCCAATGACGATGATTTGGAAGTAAAGAAAATCAGAACTTACTACGAGCAAATATGGCTCGACAAAGGACTGACAATAAAATATATCAGATTCGGAATAAACAAGAAAGAGGCTTAAGACCTCTTTTTTTTTGTCGTTTATTTTACTGAGTTACCAATATTATTTTTTAGTGATTTTTTTCTATCTTTGCAACTATGAGAATAATTCTAGTTTTTATATTGTTCCTTTTGTTAGGAGTCTCTGAAGGAAAGACGCAAAGACTCAATGACGCAAAGACACAAAGTGAAGACTCTGCGTCTCTGTGTCTCTGCGACTCTGCGTCTTACTACGAATCCCAAATTCGCATAGCAGATTCTCTTTATAAAAACTACCTCCCTCAATATAATTTCGATGAAGTCAAAGCAGCGATGGAATTTTTTGATAGCCTGAGGCTATCAATGGATAATGGAGACGGAGACGGAAACGGATACGGAGACGGAAACGGAGACGGAAATAATATCCCGCTTCCGACTCCAACATCCGCTTCCGACTCCGCCATCCGACTCCAAAATCCGATATTGCTATGCGCCAAAGCGCATTACTACCACGCTGTAGGTCTCACGGAAAAAGACGATATTGTAGGTGCTTGTGAGCATTATCTTATCGCTTTGGAGATTATGGAAGAAATGATGGCTAAGGACAAAAGGCTAAGGGGGAAGGGCAAAGGGCTAAAGGTTAAAGGGAAGAAATCTGTTGACTATTGTCCGTTGTCCGTTGACAATCCAGAGGATTATGAAAAGATAAGGTTTGTTGCGTTGATTTGTAATAGACTTGGAAGATTATTCTATAATGAAAGCTATTGTGATTTGGCTATAATTAAATATAGAAAAGCAATAGACTATGTAAATTTGATAAATGACAATTCCTTTAAAGCAAACTTGCTGAAAGAATTGGCAAATTCATACCATTTAGCAAATAATGCTGATAGTGCTTTGTGTTATTATAACAAATCACTCGAAACAAACTCAAACCTAACAAACAAATTAGATGTTGAAAAATGTATTGCCCAAATATTATTCTACAAAGGCGAAAAAGACAGCGCATATATTCTGATTAAAAACAATATTGACAAGATTGTGAATTATGGTTCAAAAGATTCCTATTACTGTATTTTAGGAACGATGTATTATAAAGATAATGTTTACGACTCTGCTATATATTATATAGAAAAAAGTTTCACGAGTGAAAATATTAGTGTCAAAATTAGTTCTGCCATAAATCTTTCTGCAATATACGATTCTATTATGGACTATGACAAGAAAGTGTATTACGACAATTTCATTTCAAAGCATACAATTAAATATGTAAATAAAAGCGTTGAAAGATCAAAGTTTCAATATGTTTACGAAAAGTATAAAGAAAGGAAACAGGAAAAAATCAAATCCATAACTAAAACGAGAAGCATAATTTCATGCTGTATAGTTATAATTATTGTCTTTTCAATAATCATAACAATAAGATATAAGCATAGAAAACAGAACGATAAGCTATCCGAAGAAATTAAGGCCAAAAACAGACACATAAAACACAATGAATTCAAAAACACATTAATAGAAGGCAAAATTAAGAGCAAAAATGCAGAACTGCAGCAAAAAGACAAGCAGATAAAATCGCAACAATTAAAGATTGCCGAATTACAAAGCAAATTGGAAAATAGAAAAGATAATCTTAAAGAATATTTTCAGTCTGAAATATGCGTGAAAATTCTAAATGAAATTAGAGAACTTTCAAAATCAAACAAAACAACGTCAGACCTAAAACCACTAAGCCAAGAAGAGTTTGTGCTCTTATTGCAATCAGCTAATATGCACTTAGGAGAATTCATTAAAAACATATCAAACAGATATCCGTCATTTAAGAAAGATGATTTATATTATTTATGTTTGGTGACAATAAATCTCAATGATAAACAAATTGCAGCCCTATTTAATGTATCATATAATGCCATAAGAAGCAGAAGAAAGAAAATTTGCACTATATTAGATATAGATATAAATGAAAATATCTATAAAAAGCTTATGATATAATATTGTAATATATTGGTTATTAAAATTATAACCTTTTTTATTTGTTTTTTTTTAACTTGACACAATCCTCATATAGCATTAATTTTGTAAGAAATTAAATCGTTGCTATTATGAAAAGATTTCTCATTTTACTATTTGTAATGCTTCATTTGGTGTACATACTTGAAGCAAAAAGAATTACTTCAAAAGATGGACTAAATGTTATACTAATAAAAGAAACCACTATCAACGGAGCAGACATCCGTCAAGAATCCATCTCGGCTGACATTACCGGAAACACCTTAACTATCACATTTAATGATAATGTGGGAATAGCTCATATTGTCATTAAGGATTCCAATGGTGTTTACATCGACAGAGAGAATGTCTTCTCAACACCAGATTACGCTACATTCTTTATTAATGATGCCGGCTATTACAGAATGGACATCACATTAAGCAATGGCGAGCAGTATTACGGATACTTTAGAGTGGAAAATTGAAAATTATGAAGAATAATATCTTTATCATAGGGAAAAACAAGTTCATCAAACAACAGTCTCTGTAAAGGGCAATGGCGAGAAGTAGTTTTACAGAGACGTTAAAAT
>JAZLEF010000126.1:0-6275 GCA_045615125.1 Bacteroidales bacterium | reverse complement strand
GTTTCTTCGTCTTTCCACCATTTTTCCCAGTCTGTACCTCTTTCTTGGCATACTTCTATTGTGTTAGAGATATAACCGATAGGAGCATCGAACCAAACGTAAAGCACTTTACCGTCAGCACCTTCAACAGGAACAGGCACGCCCCAGTCGAGGTCACGAGTAACAGCGCGAGGCTGCAAGCCGTTATCGAGCCAGCTCTTTACTTGTCCGTAGACATTAGGTTTCCATTCTTTATGACCTTCGATAATCCATTCGCGGAGCCATTGTTCGTATTGGTCTAAAGGAAGATACCAGTGTTTTGTAGCTTTCTTTACTAGTTGAGCACCGCTGAGAGCTGAGTGAGGATTGATGAGTTCATCTGGGCTCATTGAAGAACCACATTTCTCACATTGGTCACCGTATGCATGGTCGTTGCCGCATTTAGGGCAAGTACCGATGATGTAACGGTCTGATAAGAACTTATTACGTTCTGGATCGAAGAATTGTTCTGATTCTCTTTCGATGAACTTACCTTCTTCGTAGAGTTTCTTGAAGAAAGCAGCTGCTGTCTCATGGTGAGTCTTTGAGCTTGTACGAGAATAGATGTCGTAGCTGATGCCGAGTTTTTCGAAAGAGTCTTTGATTATATTGTGGTATCTATCGACGATATCTTGAGGAGTGCAGCCTTCTTTTTCAGCTTTGATAGTAATAGGCACGCCGTGTTCATCTGAGCCGCCGACAAACAAAACCTCTTCACCTTTCATTCGTAAGTAACGAACGTATGTGTCGGCTGGGATATATACGCCTGCCAAGTGACCGATATGCACTGGACCGTTAGCGTATGGTAATGCTGTCGTTACCGTGTAACGTTTGAAATGTTTGTCGTTATTTTCCATTGTATGTAATGTTTTATTTAGATATTAATTAAGGTGCAAAGATAATAAATATTTTTCTGTGAAATATCGGTAAGATTAACATCTTACAACCCAAATTTAATCAAGTTTCTATCAGCATCTCCAGCCTTATCAACTTTATTCTGTTTGTATGAATTGGAATTATATGATATTCCAATCCACAACATTCTGCTTTTCTGCTTGCTGAGATTGGTTAAATCGTAAATCCTATTGTATGAATGAACTTCCCATTCGTAAGTGTTGAAGACATCGGTGACAAGCAGCGATAATGTCAAAGCTCCTTTCATGAGTTTCTGCTTAACACCAACATTCATCTTATGAGTGAAAGAAGTGGTAAGCTGAGGATAATATTGCGGCGTCATGATGAAATATTGCAGCTGTACGTTTGTCGACTTTCTCGGAATAAAATCAAGCATGATATTGGAATTGTTCGACCATCCTTCATTGTCGATGTCGGCTCCATCAAAAACGCCTTTCGTCATAACATAGAAAGTATTCGCACTTAAAGTCGCTGTCATCCAATCCAAAGGAAAAATCTTCAATGATAAATCAAGACCGCTCTTCATATCGGAGGCTGCATTGATGTAAGTGGTGATTAACAGACTGTCAACAATCTCCGTGACTTGTGAAATATAATCGGTGGTGTAGTTGAAATAAGCATCAGCGAAAATATTAAATTTCTCTCCTTTTACATTATATGTCAAATCGAGTTTAGATGTCTTCTCTGGATGCAAATTCATATTGCCTTGCTCGTATGTCATAGCATCGACCATGCTCATATAAGGATTCAGCTGAGGATAAGTAGGACGTCCTATTCTACGAGAGAAAGCGAGCGACAAATCTTGTTTGTCCGATATTTTATATGTTCCTGAAAAACTTGGTGCAATGAAAATATCATCATTTCTCGTATCAATATTTTCGTGTTTGCTATCCAAAGTCACAATGCTGTATTCTCCTCTCAGACCTAATTTATAGTTGAACTTTCCTATATTTTTTGAAGAGAACATCACGTATGCCGCTGGAATCAACTCTTTATGAAAAAGGTCGTTGCTGAATGATTGTGAGTAAATCCAATCTTCATTTTCCCATGAATAAAATTCATGATATATATCGTTGCTGCGATATGTCACTTTCGCTCCTGCACTCAAAGTTCCTCTATTTAATTTTTGTTTATAATCAGTCTGAAAGTTGGAAATAAAAGGACTTCCTCCTGAATTGGAATAATTTAAAAGTTCCTCTCCGACATAATAATAAGAAGGTCTCTTTCCCCATATCTTCGACACAGAGCCTCTGAAAGAAACATCAGAAATTTCTGGTTTTATGATATGTCGATACATCACAACAGCTTCTATATTATCTCTGTTCCATGTCACGTCATTATGACGGTTTTCTTCATTGACAATATTGCCATTATCGATAATGTTATGTAAATCTTGTTTCACATTCAATTTTGGAGACATATATTTCAAATCTACTGTAACAGTGTTTCTCTTGTTGATTCTGAAATCGGCACCGAGACTTACATTATTATTAAACGTATATCTGTTCGATTGCATCTGCTGTGTGATGAGACTTCCAGATTCTTTCATAAAACGACTGAGTGAACTGTTTATAATGTCGTCTTCGTATTTAGTGTTGTAATTAAAACGATAAGAAGCCTTTTTGCTGTTATATGAAAAACCAGCATTGCCTGTCACGAAATGGTTGAATCCGTAATTTGCTGCTACTACTCCACTGAGGCCTTTGGCTGTTTCTTTCTTCATGATGATATTGATAATACCACCTGTTCCTTCCGAATCGTAAGAAGCGTCTGGATTTGTGATGACATCGATGGTTTTGATATTGGCAGCAGGAATTGTAGATAAATCAGTTATCGTAGTAGGAACTCCGTCCATAAGGACGAGGATATTTTTATTTCCTCTAATTGAAATTTCTTCGTTTTGTACTGATACGGAAGAAGAAGTGCTGAGAATATCAAGAGCACTTCCTTTTGATGAAGCTATATTCGCTGAAGCATTGATACTTGTATGTTCCACTGTCGATTTATGAGATACAGCCGTCGAACTGATAACAACATCATCAAGCATGACGACATTCTCTTTCATGACGACATCTTTAATATCAATTTTAGCTTTGTTGGGAATTATTTTTATCTCTTCTTTGATATAACCTATGAAATCAAAAGTGAGACGTAACTCATCATCAGACTGTTGAACTTTCAATGAGAAAACACCTTCGTCATTGGTGATGGCTCCTGTTATTATTTTATCATCTTGATATACAGCGACAGAAACATAAGGAAGAGGAGTTTCATTTTCATCAAGGACTTTACCTTTAATAGATGAAATGTTGTTCTGTGCAATGGCATTCAGATTAAAAATAAAGAACAAACATAGAATTAAAAAGTTCTTTGTAGAAGTAATGGTTTTATTATTCATATATAGATTGTTAAAGTTTATCTACAAAATTATAATTTATACTCAAAATAAGTTTCGTTCATTAAAAAAATCCTAAACTTTTTTTCTTTAATTTTGTCTTTCATTAAACATTAAAATTAAATCATCATGATAACTTTTGAAGAACAAATCCGTAACGAAAATATCAAGGACATTGCCAATAAATTAATGTGTGCAGCTCGCACCGCGCCAAAAGCCAGAGGCACCGACAACCTTGTGCTCGCTGTGGCAACCGACGACTCCATCGTCACTTTGGCAGAAAAAATGAAACAACTCGCCGCTGAACGTAATATGGAATTCCTTAACCGCGACGCTGAAAACATCTTAAAATGTGGAGCAGTAATTTTATTCGGAATGAAGATAAGTCCTCTCGGATTGAATTGCGCTGCCTGCGGCTTCCCTACCTGCGGCGACAAACCTAAAAACGTGCCTTGCTTCTTCAACGCTAACGACCTCGGCATCGCTATTGGTTCTGCTACATCTCTCGCAGCCGACTTCAGAATAGACAGCCGCGTCATGTTCTCCGTTGGTCAAGCTGCTTTGGAACTTAATCTCATGCCAGAATGTAGCATGATACTCGCTCTCCCACTCTCCGTAAGCGGAAAAAGCATCTTCTTTGATAGAAAGTAATTTTGTTAATTCATAATGCATAATTCATAATTGCTTTATTTGCCAAAAAAGCCGCTACTTCAAAAAAGTAGCGGCTTTAATTATGCATTATGAATTGTGAATTATGAATTATCTAACAACAAGTTTCTTTGTAACTAACTGTCCACCGATAACGTTTACAAAATACATACCTGGTGCTAAGTCAGAAATGTCTATTGTTGTTGTTTCACTGAAGACAAAGTTACGAACTTCTTGTCCTTGCATGTTCAAGATATGAACACAAACCTTACCTTTTTCATAGTTTGTTGTCAATCTCAAGACATCGTTTGCTGGGTTAGGTAACAAGTTAACTTCAAATGGATCTTGGTGGTCGATTAAAGTAGAAACTTCTGTGATTGAGTTAACGTCATTGCTATAAGAAACGACTTTACCAGAAACTCTCAAGATTGGATTGTCGGCTGCTGCACAGTAAACACATGTTTGACCGTCAACGCAATCAGGGTGATTTGGGTGACATTCATCAATGTATGATGGGTCAAATTCGTAGAACAACTTAGCATGACCTGATGCAACATAATCGTCTAAGCTGTAATCCCAAACCATTCCTAAAGAACCTGGGCACCAGCCTGAACGGTTGTAAGTCCATGTACCAGCTTGTGGTTGACAACCTGCTGGGTTAGGGTTACATGTTTGCCACAAATGTTGGTCATAAACCTTAGTATCGTTGATGATGATGTTATGTGTTGCTTCCAAGAATTCAGCTGCATTGCCTGTGTTGTAAGCGTTGTTTGTACCGCTGCTCCAGTTGTGACCTGTAGTGATAATCTTCAAGTTAGCTTTTTCTGTTTCTGGAGCGAAATGATAATCTATCTCAGGAACTGGCTGTTGATTAGCATAATCACCGAAATCGAAGATACCGAACCACAATTCGTTCATGTCAACATATTTATATTCAGGTGCACCTTTTGTATAGTCAAAGATAGCGATTGGGTCATAACCGTCGCCATTCCATGTTTGGAAATATAATTCAAATTCTACCAAACCTTGAAGCACTGTAGTATAATCTGTTACATCTAATTGATCTTCACATTCGCCACCGAAAGGTGTTACATAACGATAAAGCTCAACCCATTCACCGCGGTAGTTCTTTACACGGCAGTAACCAACTCTGTCGTATGGGTCGCAAGTACCAATACAGTTGTGGTCATATTGCATTGTGATATTATTGAAAGCTCCGACATGTGTTGGGAATGCATATTCATTATAACCATATTGTTCTGATGGAGTTATCTTAATGTCACCGTTCATTGCTGTTACGCTGATATTATCGAATGTATTTGTTACTTCAAAAGTATTTGAAACGCTTGTTGACTTACCACCTGATTGAACTATTGTAGCTGTCATGTTAAATGTTCCGTAATCTGAAGGAGTCCATGAAGCATACCAGTAACCGTTTGTTGGGTCATCTGGATAAGCTGTCATCAACTTAATTTCTTCACCGTCAACGTCGCATGTGACAGACTCAAATTTGATAGCGTCACCGTGTTCTATGTAAGCACTGAGAACCAACATTACAGGAGAATTCAAGTCGTTAACATAAACCATTGTTCCATCGTATGGACGACGAATTGTGATTTCTGGAGTATAATCGTCTGGGTTAACAACTTCGAAAGTACGTGTCACAGAAGGAGCAGCTTGCCATTCTGAATTATCACCATTTTGATTAGCTTTAACCTTAACAATACCTGCATCGCCTGTCAATGTCAATACGTTGCCATCTAATGTAGCTGGACCTTCCAAGAGTTCGAATGTAACAGGCAATCCTGATGTTGCTGTTGCTTCCAATTGAATAGGAGCTGCTGATACAAGTTGATCTGGAATCATAGCGAAATCAATGAATTGTGATGACAAACCTGCTGGAATATGGCGAACTACCAAGTTGTCGTATCCTGCATGTGAGCTGTTCAAGAAGAAGATACCGTCCCATTTTGCTGGGTCAAAACGGTCACCTGAACCTGGTGTCAAACCAGCATTGATACCTTGAATTTCAGGAACTGGTTGAAATTCACCAACACATCCATAGTCGGCAAATAAAGTAACGCTACCAGCTCTATCATTAGCCTCAAGGTCAATCATGATTTTCCAACGTGTCCATCCAGCTTGTTCATAATCAAAATCAACAGCTAACTGATTATTAGGTAATACAATACCATTGACGAATTTAGGTCTCTCATCAAAACCTGTTGTTGTGAAATAAATACCGCCATCTTGAGTAGGTAAGTTAGGATTTGGCTCTGTTGTCTCATAATTCATTGGA
>JAZLEF010000125.1:0-13584 GCA_045615125.1 Bacteroidales bacterium | reverse complement strand
TCCTGTCGTGCAAAACTGGGATAAACTCAACATGAATGTCAATGCAATTAATTTTCTTTTCATTTTTAATTAACTATTATTAGAATTTAAATTATGACAATACGATATCGCAAGGCATGAAGACACACCTTGTATTTTTTTGTTAAATAAGATTTTTGTAAATTGAATTTAGAATACAACTTTTTAGACAAATTTCTCCAAAAATGAAGTCTGCTGTCCAAAGTCTGTTGTCCGTTATCAACCGCAGGTTTTAGCCAATGGGGGGGTAATTATATTGTATGTCAAAGACTTAGATTTTAAAGCTATCTTTAAAATCTTTTCTTCTATTTGTAAATTATGCTTTGACATCAATGCTTACTTTTGTGCTGCGAAAATAATACTTTTTTTTAACACTAAAATTGCTGGCTTTTGAATTTTGAACTTTTTTTTAAGTCAACGAGACTCCAAGACCCCGAGTTGCTGAGTTGCTAAGTCTATAAGTCAGTGCCAGAGTTCAGAGTCAGAGTCAGAGTCCTCAACTCCTCATCAAATAATTCTTCACATAATCCATCACTCCATCTTCCAAAGAGGTGAAATCCTTGTCGTAACCTGCTTCTCTCAGCTTCGTCATATTGGCTTCTGTGAAGTATTGGTATTTGTCTCTAATATCTTCAGGAATGTCGATAAACTCGATATTGACTTCCCTTCCCATCGCCTTGAAAGTATTAGCCGCCAAGTCATAGAAACTACGTGCCTTGCCAGTGCCGAGATTATAAATACCACTTTGTAGGGCTTCCGTGGACAACGTCTTGTTGTCTTGTTGTCTTGTTGTCTTGTTGTCTATCATAAAACAGATAACACTCGCAATATCCTTTACATAAATAAAATCACGGAGTTGTTGTCCGTCTTTAAAATCTGGACGATGTGAACGGAAGAGTTTCACTTTTCCTGTAGCATTTATCTGGTTAAAAGAATGGAAAATGACTGATGCCATTCTTCCTTTGTGATATTCATTAGGACCATAAACATTGAAAAACTTCAAGCCTGCCCAGAATGGAGGTTCAGACGCAGGTCCCTGCGTCTCTACCCGATTCAAAATCCACTTATCGACTTCGTTCTTAGAGCGTCCGTAAGGATTTAACGGCTGCAATTTTTCCACGATATCATGACTGTCGTCATAACCTAATTCACCATTTCCGTATGTGGCAGCAGAAGATGCATATACTAAAGGTATCTGATATTCTGCACATAAGGAGAACATCGTCTGTGTATAATCGACGTTCAATTTCAGAAACACATTCCAGTCGAATTCTGTGGTGTCGGTACGAGCTCCGAGGTGAACAACAAATTCAACATCTTCATGATTTTCCTTAAACCAATCAAAGAAAATATTTCTATCAACCAAAGCCTTATAATTTAAGTCGATATAATTTCTCTCTTTTTCTTTCTTTGAAAAATCATCGACGAGAATCAAATCGTTATATCCTTTTTTATTAAGTTCAGCAGCAACAACGCTACCGATAAAACCCGCTGCACCTGTTATGACTATCATATTAAACTGAAAGTTGAAAATTGAAAGTTATTCTGTTCTAGTTTTAATATAGTTACGCCATTTATCTAATACTGCCACCATATCTTTTGGAAGTTCGGAGTCGAAGTACATTTCCTTGCCTGTCGTTGGATGAATGAAGCCTAAGATTTTGGCGTGCAGACAATGACGAGGTATCTCTCTGAAGCAGTTCTCTATGAACTGACGATATTTAGAGAATGTAGTACCTTTTATAATTGTGTCGCCGCCGTAGAGATAATCGTTGAAAAGCGGATGTCCTGTATGTTGGAAGTGAACACGAATCTGGTGTGTCCTTCCTGTCTCAAGACGACATTCTACCAATGTCACATAGTTAAAATGTTCGAGGACCTTATAATGTGTCACTGCCGACTTACCTTGTGAGCCGTCTGGATATACCGCCATCGCGACTCTGTCTTTTGTACTACGTCCGATATGACCTTCGATAGTTCCTTCTTCATCTTGGAAGTCGCCCCAGACGAGAGCCTGATAACGACGTGTTATACTATGTTCAAAGAATTGTTTTGCGAGTACGGTCTGCGCTGTCTCGTTCTTAGCGACAATCATCAGACCTGTGGTGTCTTTGTCGATACGATGGACCAGATAGCCGAAGCCATTTTCCACCTTTTGATTTGTATTCTTGAAATGATAAGCGAGAGCATTCAACAAGGTGCCGTCAAAATTGCCATGACCTGGATGTACGACGAGACCTGCCTGCTTATTGATAATGATGACATCATCGTCTTCATAAACAATATCCAAAGGAATGTTTTCTGGAGTTATGACAACTTCACGAGGAGGATAGGAAAGTACAATAGTGACGACGTCATTAGGTTTCACCTTATAATTCTGTTTCACCGAGTTGCCATTCACGAGTATACTACCAGCCTTGGCAGCATTCTGGATTCTGTTGCGAGAAACGTTCTCCATACGATTCTGGAGAAACTTATCAATTCGCACTAAAGACTGACCTGGATCGGCAACGATACGGAAATGTTCGAAAAGCTCCGTATTCTCTTCCGATTCATCTTGGTATTGACCTATGAAATCTTGGTTCTTCGCGCTCTCTTCTATATCTTCAAATCTTTCTGTCATAATCATTTAGAAATAACAAATTTTTCTGTATAAGACTTTCCTTCTTCTGTTATGACTCTTATCATATATAAACCGTTCGACAAATCGCTGATGTCTAAGTTGACATCATTACTGAAATGTTTCATCAAACGTCCTGTCATATCAAAAATAATGACTTCTTCACAAGACTGAGCTGACAGCTCACCAATATTAATTACGTCTTTTGAAGGTACAGGATAAAGTCCTAAACTCTTTGCTTCGTATGGTTTCTCCTCAATAACATAATCGCCACCGAGTACAGGACGAATCATCAAGGAGCCTTTCATGCCACTATTTTTCCATCCGTCGCCAGTCTCATAGAAATTATATTGCTGATTGTCGATAGATGTGTCGAAACCAATATTGATACTTTCTGCTGAATGTTGCATCAATCCGACATAGATGGTTCCATTAACCTTCAGCAATTTATCGAAAGGATAATATGCGAATTTGTATATTTCTTCCTCGTCCCAGTCTGGTCTTTGGTTTTTAAGACGATATATCTCATTGCCAGGTCTTCCGTTGTTATCATTCCAAACTACTATATCGAAGAAATCATAATTGGCGTCGTTATAAGTTCTGTTAAAAAGAAGATAAACACCGCATAAAGTGTCTGACATAGAGATTGTAAACTGCGATGCGAAATAAGAATCATCAGGCACCACGCCGTAGCCTCTTTCAGGAGTACCATCGTCGTAAGCGTAATAATTATATAAATGCTGGACAGCACACAATGTGTCGCCTTTCACATCGGTAGAATCTGTTTCAACGTTGATAATATGAGTGATAAGATACGATGTAGTATCGATGGAGTTGTCCATATCAAGAAGGAAGTTTCTGATATTAATAGTATCTGAATACAATCCATTTGATGTATATGGAGAGAGAATATAAGAATCATCTTTTTTGTAATCGTAAGTCCAGTCGTTAGAGAGATTTTCTATATGGCAATAATATTTTGCTATTTGATTATCAGCATCCAAGTTTGCCATACATATAGGGAAGGCTGAAGACATCGCTACTGTAGGGTTGCTCTTATATTGACGATAAGGCATCGACTGATAACGTTTCAACAGGAATGGTGATTTTTCTGACATGCTGACCAAAGGATATGATGTATCGTCATAAGAACGTCCTTTATTCAAATAAATAAAATCTATATTCCAAGTATCAACATTACTTCTGTCATTAGGATACATCGCGAAAGGCAATGTTGCATAATTGTAGAAGAGTATTGTCAGGTCATTTGTGAAATAATTTTCATTCTTGATTGGTATCATGACCTGTTTAAAATATCTATTATCGTTGGCGAGCAAGAAAGAATCGAGCGACAAGCCATTGGTGCTCCACACATGTTCCCATACCATCGTGGTATCACCTTGATATCCGAACATAAGCACGAGAGAGTCATTATTTTCAGGAGCGTCGCCATTACCCTGAGGCTGGTAATAGAAGCTAAGATATAGAGAATCGGCAGGAGAAAGATTTTCGCCGTTTTCATCGACGAGACTTATTGGCAACGACATGAGAGAGTCTGCTACGAAAGGGGTGCTGCTGGCGTGTGAATAAACTTTGCCTGTTGCATCGAGAGCGTCTAATGTCGCAACATTGTAATTTATTGGGAACAAAGAAAATCCTGAGTTAACGAGAACACTTCTGTTTTGCCATTTAGAAGCATCGAGATAGACGTTTGTCTCTGAGAAGTCATCGAAGAAAGGCAAGGATGTCTTAGACAACGATCTTCTCATCTCATGGTTTTCCATAGACTTGTTAAGATATGAAAAACCGCTGAGATACTCCTGAGCACTGACACTCAATCCAATAAAAAATATAATCGCAAAAGTTAAAACTTTATTCTTCATAGTAATAATAATTTGTGTCTATTCTACTTTCATATATTTCAAAATACAATGAATCTATGTCTATGTTATCATCGCGATAGATATATTCGAAGAACTCTCTTTCGAGTATCAGATTCTTGTCATATTCGCGACTTATCGAATCGAACTTAAACAAACGATGTGTCAATATATAATCAAAACTATCTGTGACATATTTAATTGTGTCGTCAGAAAGTTTTTTCTTTTTCATGACATTAAGTACAGAGTCTTTTTTGAACAGCTCTCTTCCGTAAGAGTCGAAATCGAATTGTTTTTCAGAGCGATACCATACGTTGACAGTAGAGCCTAAAGTCACGAGAGTCTGGATATCGTATGCAGGTTCCATTTTATACACTCTATATTTCTCGTCAGCGTCATATTCCATGAAAAACTCTTCGCCTAAGTTGAGAGATGCCTCGAGTATAAGGTTCTTGACATTTGCCTTTTTAGCTGTCAACAAGTTAGGAAGGTGTGTTTTTTTATCGTCTCTACCATAGCCCATAAGAAGTTTCACCTCGCTGCCTTTTATTATTTCTGTTCCTGGCTCAATGACTTCGTCTTTGAAATATTGATCTACCACAGCATTTTTAGCAAAATGGTCAACAAATTCGAGTTCACTAACTTTCAAGCCGTTAGATTTCAACAGCACCATAGCCTGACGAAGAGACAGGTTTCTAAGATTTGGCATAACCACTTTCTCAGGAGCTTCAGACACTTTGATATAATACAAGTTACGACCTTTTTTCACATTAGAATTTGGCAACGGATCCTGTTGGAAGAAAGAACCTTCAGGGAGGTTTTTGGCGTAGATGCTATCAAGCAAAACGAAATTAAAAACATCAGCATATTGTTGAAGAACGGAGTCGCAATTCTTTCCAACGAAATCCGGCACCACTATCTCTTCACCGTGACGTGTGTAAGAATTAAGGGAGAAGAATGCAGCCTCTACAATAATGACTAACAATGCTATAATTATAAACAAATTTATGTAAAATGCCCTTTTGGTTAAAAAATTGAAGGCCTTCATTTATTTTTAATTTTAATGTACAACAATAACGACGTTTTTATTACTTTTGGTGCCACAAAGATAACTATTTTAATTTTTTTATCGAAGTATTATTATGAGAAAGATTGCAATTATTTGTGGAGGTTACTCAGGCGAGTACGAAATATCAATAAAAAGTGCTAAGGTTGTTAAAAACCATTTAGATTCAAACATTTACGATTCATATCTTATCGTCATCAAGAAAGATGAATGGTATTGTCTTAACGATGACGACACACATATCCCTGTCGACAAGAATGATTTTTCTGTAAATATTGACGGCAAAAAAATCACTTTCGACGCTGTTTTCAATGCAGTACACGGAATACCAGGCGAGAACGGTGAGATATTAGGTTATTTTGAAATGTTGAACATTCCTTACACCTCATCCAACTTCACCACATGCGCCTTGACATTTAACAAAGACTTGACAAAAGTCGTAGCATCTTCTCACGGTGCAACCGTCTCCCCTTCCATCACCATCAACAAAGGTGAAATAATTGAAAAAGAAGAAATCATCGCTGAACTCGGACTTCCTTTATTTGTTAAACCTACATGCAACGGTTCAAGCGTAGGCGTAAGTAAAGTCAACACCGCCGACGATTTCGACAAGGCAGTGGAGACCGCTTTCGAAGCTGGCAACCAAATCATGTTCGAGAAATTCGTCAAAGGCCGCGAACTCGCATGTAGCGTAATTGAACATAAAGGCAAGATGATGGTTCTTCCTCTTACTGAGATAGTCAGCAAAAACGAGTTTTTCGACTACGAAGCTAAATATACAGCAGGAAAATCTGACGAGATAACACCTGCCGACCTGGAAGAGCTGGAAGAGATAGAAGTGAAAGCCACATCGGCAATGCTTTATGAAAAATTCGGATGCAAAGGATTCGCTCGTTTCGACTATATATTGAACGAAGAAGGATTGTTCTTCATCGAAGTCAATATTGTACCAGGCATGTCGGAAGCCAGCATCATGCCGAAACAAGCTGCTGAAATGGGAATACCATTAAGCCGACTCTTCGGAATGACATTGGAAAACATTTTATAAAAGGAATTAAGGAACTAAGGAACTAAGGAATTGAGGAGTTGAGGAGGTTTTAATTAATACTGATTTTATGAATAAGATTAAGGCTTTCATAAAACCCATTGCTGGTGTCTTGGCTGTCGGATTGTTGATTTATTTCTTTCCGCACATATTCTTGTATTTTGCCATAGCAATTATCCTATCGATGCTAGGCAGACCTTTGTGCGAGTGTCTCAAGAAGTTTCATATCAAGAAGTTCCATCTTGGCGACGCCATATCATCTGCATTGACAATGGCAGTAATGTTCTTGTTATTCTCACTCATCTTCTTTATAATAATTCCATTGGTCAATAAAGAGATAATGATACTGTCGAAGATAGACACCAACGCCATAGTCGATTATTTCGAACAGCCAATAAAATACGTTTACGATCTTCTCATTCAATATAACATAATCCGTCCGGAAGAGGACCTTTTAAAAATTATGGAGAGCAAGCTCTACTCCATCGTCAACTGGCACAATTTCAGTAGTATATTAAATAGCATAGTGTCAAAGACAAGTTCATTGGTGGTCGGTGTTTTCTCCACCTTATTCTTGACATTCTTCCTCCTTCGCGACCCTAACATAGTACATAATATCTTCATGGCTATAACACCCGACAATCAGACCAAGCACATGAATAATATCTTACATGATTCGAGGATGCTGCTGACGAGATATATCTTCGGTTTGATAGCAGAAGTGCTCTGCATGATGATATTGATTTTTGTAGGCCTCAGCATCTTCGATATCAAGAACGCCTTGATAATAGCAGTCGTAGGAGGTCTCATGAATATCATTCCATACCTTGGTCCTATGATGGGTTGCGCCATAGGTGTCGTCATCGGCATTATATCTAATCTAGGCATCGGAAGCTACGACATGATTCTACCTAACTCCTTGGAGGTGATATCTGTTTTTGTCGGAGCCAATCTTATAGATAACTTCGTACTTCAACCGACAATATATTCCAAGAGTGTCTTCGCTCATCCTATAGAAATTTTCTTGGTCATACTGATGGCAGGCAACATAGCAGGAGTACTCGGTATGATAATAGCAATCCCGTCATATACACTTATCAGAATCATCGCAAAACAGCTGCTCAGCGAATTCAAGTTCGTGGAACTGCTGACGAGAAAAATGGGGAACGGGAACGAGGACGAGAGCGAGGACTAGGACAAGGACAAGGACGAGAGAGAAGGATTTTATAATCATTTTTTGGAAATTATACTTAATACAAAAAAGAGACCGTTTAAAATTTTAAACGGCCTCCTTTTTTTGTCTTCCCAAATCAGACTGTCAAAATATCTTTTACTTTCAACTCACAGAGTTCATCGATTTTCTTGACATATTTATCTGTAAGTTCTTGTATTTTATCGGTGAGCATCTTAACTTCGTCTTCTGATACGCCTTCGTCTTTAAGTTTCTTAGCGTCATCGTTAGCGTTACGACGGATATTGCGTATACCAACCTTTGTTTCTTCTGCAACAGTCTTTGAACGTTTTGCGAGATCTTTACGGCGTTCTTCTGTCAAAGGAGGGACGAGGATACGTAAGAAATCGCCTTCATTTTTAGGGTTAAAGCCTAAGTTAGCAGCCATGATAGCTTTTTCAATAGCTATTATTGAACTTTTATCGAAAGGTTGAACAATGATTTGACGTGGGTCTGGTGTACCGATGTTAGATGTCTGTTCAATAGGAACTATTGTTCCATAATATTCTACCTTAACACCTTGTAACATTGCAGGACTTGCCTTACCTGCTCTAATCTTCTGAAACTCGTTTTCCATGTGTTTCATGGTGTTTTCCATAGTTTCAGTTGCTTCATCTAGAATAAATTGAGATTCGTCTGTCATAATAAATTCATTTTACAGCACAAAAATAAAAATTTTTCAGTTAAGTGGTTCATATAATCCTAAAAAATGAGGCTCATTTTTGTATTTATAAGAAAAAATATTCTTAACGATAACAAAATCCTTACTTTTATTCCATATATAAACTTTTATCTTAACATTTTCCTTATCATATTTGTTTGAATCAATATAAAATCCATTTGTCAGATAATATGTTTCGCCTGGCAAAATATCCATAAAAGCATTGTCTATGCCACGCCACAAGAGAACAGAACCCTCTCTTTTATCTATCAGTTCCGTCACCAGCAACACTTCTTTGACAGTATCAACAGCTTGTAACTCTGCAATAAAACCAATATTATCAATATCATTAATACCTTCCGGTTCCATTACAAAAGAACAGCCATATTCGCTACGCATTTCAACATCGCTTTTCATCACCTTAAGAACTTCATCTGACGAATGTCCACTAGCTGACGATTTCTTGGACAAAAGCAAATATCTCGTATTAAACCATTGTTTTTCCTCAACAATCTCAGGAAAATATGCCAATGCAGCCATTTCCCACATGATATTTCCATTATCGGACAAACCGATTCCCAACATTGAGACATCCATATCGGACAGCATTTTCTTAAATTCATTTAATTCAGAACTTTTATCAAAAAAGTAATTGTTCGTAACACCTTCCTTGTCTTGATAAAACTTCGTCATAAACGACATATTACTATAAGAAGCAAAAGCAACACTATCACCATACTTCTCCTGATTATTTTTCATTTGAACAGCAATTTGATCAAATCCTTGATTATATACTTGTTTATAATATTGACGATCTGTTATAAGTGATATTATGCCTACTATTAAAATCGAGGCAGTAATTGCTGTCTGTTCTTTCAGCGTCAATTTTAATTCATCATAGAAAGAAAACAAAACTATAACAAAGAAAGGAAATCCAAATATCAATGTACTGAACTGCAGAATTGGTTCTTTCATTTTAGAATATAACATTGCCACAGCGAAAGGAACAATAAACCATAACAATCCAAATATTCTAAGTCTCCATTTATTATCTTTCAACGCTTTATTTGTCAAGAATGGAAATATGACCAATATTACAAACACAAAAATGAAAAGCCAGGAATAATTGAGAGTATATTGGAGAAAGTCTATTAGGAAAGTCATTTCCGGCATACTTAACCAACCGCCTATACCTCCTCTTACAAACAACTGATAATAAAATATGTATGATGTTGGCAAGAACAACAGAAGTGCTCCTAAACTGCTGCAGATATATGCTTTTATTCGGGGCTTGTTGTCTTTGCTTAAAAAGAAAAGTCCAGAGAACCAAATCAATCCGGCTTGTGCCAAGGAGAAGTTGTGCATCTGCGACGACAAAAAAGCTGCTAATGCAAAACCAATACAAGTTAAAACTGATGGCTTTTTTTCTATGAATAATATTTTGTTCCAAAAGAAAACAAAGAGCAGAACAAAAAATAATCCAGGAGAATATGGACGTATCAGCTGACTATAGAAAATAAATAACTCGCTTACAGTCACGATGGCTGCGCTGAATAATCCGACTTTGGTATTGAACCATTGCTGTCCTATTTTGAATACTAGAAATACGGAAGCAATGCCCAACAAAGCGAATGGTAATTTAAGCCAGAATTCATTCCATCCAACTATCTTGACCATATAATACAAGAATAATTGTACGCCAGCTGGATGTGCGTCCGCTATTATTCCATCTCTGATCAGTTGTTGGAACGAATCGAAATTCGTTCTGTTAAGTGCGCTGAACTCATCGTGCATGAATGGCACTGCGCCAATGTCCCATAAACGTAATATTGCTGCTATCAACAAAATCACCGATAAGAAAATCTTATCGGTGATAGATAATGTCTCTTGTTTCATAACAAAATTATTTTGTCACCAAAGTTCCTATTTCTTCTCCGTTAAGAACTTTTAACAAATTGCCTTTTGTGTTCATATCGAAGACATACATAGGCATATTGTTTTCCTTACATAAAGTAAATGCTGTAAGGTCCATTACTTTAAGGTTTTTGCTATAAGCCTCATCGTAAGTGATATGATCGAATTTTGTTGCTGTTGGGTCTTTTTCAGGGTCGGCGGTGTAGATGCCATCGACGCGTGTTCCTTTTAAGATGATGTCGGCTCTTACTTCAACGGCTCTCAATGCTGAAGCTGTATCTGTTGTGAAGAATGGATTTCCTGAGCCTCCTCCGATGATGACTACATTACCTTCCTCCAAAAGTTTTATTGCCTTAGCACTGCTCATCGAATCAGCGATGCGGTCGATGAAAACGCCTGACAACAAAGCTGTCTTTACACCTTTAGATTGTAAGGTTGACTGCAAGGCCATACTATTGATAACTGTTGCGAGCATTCCCATATAGTCACCTTGTATTCTGTCCATGCCTTTACTTGCTCCTTGAAGTCCGCGGAAGATATTACCGCCGCCTATTACTATCGCTATCTGAGCTTGCTTTGATGCCTCTGCTATTTCTTCTGCATAGTCGTTTAATCTTTCAGGGTCGATGCCATATTGCTGATTTCCCATCAAAGCCTCGCCGCTTAATTTCAAAAGTACTCTTGTGTATTTCATATCATTATATTTGTTAAAATTTTCAAAACCAATATCCTACGTTTAGGAATCCGACCATGTCAGAACATCTGTTAGAGCCCGTGAAACTTATCTCAATAGGGCCTGCCATCGTCTTCATTCCTAAGGTCAAACCACAGCCAAAAACGAAGCTGTCTTCGACGAACCAAATATCGTAATTATTTGCGACATAACCAGCATTAAAATTAGCTATTGCATAAATATTTTTATAAAAATTATATTGCCATGATATTTTTCCTATAGCGATGTGGTCGCCATACAATTGAGTGAACCTCAGTCCGTCAAAAGAGATGATATTATCAAAATATTTCATGTGCGACTGACCTCCGAGGAAGAAGTTGTATCTCAGAGGCGGCTCGCTCTGTCCTATAGAAGTGCCTACTGTCGCTCCTAGCTTCAAAGTATTTTTAGCTCCTATCCCGATGTTTCCGTTCAGATCGCATTTTATCACGACAGAGTTACGCATTCGTGAGCCATCTTCAAGCTCAATGATAGGCATGATATATTTTCCATTGACATTCAACTTCCAACCGCGAGATGCGTAGGTAGGAGAATCTTCATTATCTATATGATAATTGATGTAGGCATAAGAGATATAATCATAATTATCGGCATCTACCACATGCACCAAGTTATCTCTGAGGTGCACGTAATTAGCCACCATACCAAGCCTAAACTGTTGTTCTAAAGTAGGCATATATTCCATAAAGACATCCAATTTATTATCTTGAACGCTGTATGAATTGTTTATCACATCATCGTCATATTGATTCATGAAGAGACTTGTCACAGATACATCGCCGCCGTATTTGAATTTCTGTGACACATTAGAATGCAGTCTCAATTTGAAATATGGGTCTTCTGCAATATTGAGGTCGGCAGACAAGGTAGAACGTTTCGGGAAACTGAGCACATTCTTCAGTGTGACATTAGCCAATATTCCTATACCATAATCGGTGTCGTAATGAGCTGCTATCGACACCGTCTCCTCTTCTTTTTTCTTACAATGCAAGACCAAGTTCACACCTTTGGGTGCGGGCTTAAATTCATACCATATATTTTTATAATAACCTGTGGCATATATTCTCATGATGGACGTCTCAATATCTTTAAGAGACATCGTTGTAGGATAGTTTCTTGCGAACGACTTTCTTATAAAGCTAGAGCTTTCGTCGCTGACGCCTTCTATTTTGAGAGATACGACATAAACTGTATCAAGAGGATTTATGTCGGGACGTTCTATTTTATAATCGCAGATATTTTTAATAGAGTCGGCAAGACGTTTCAGTTGAGGCAGCTTCTCACGAGCCGCTTGTTCTCCCAATGCAATGATGGTATCGTGATAATTAAAATCCATCATGCCATACTTAGCCAGTTCCGGCTTGATATAAATATCGACATCGTTTTTGGCTTTTGTATATGCGTCAATATCGGACATCGCTATTATCTGATCCATTATTATCGCCATGGAGTTCAGCTCTTCTTTTTTATGGAAGTTGCGTTGCACATCGACACCTATAATAATATCTAAGCCTTTGTTGCGCACGTTAGGCACAGGGAAATTATTTCTTAGTCCACCATCCACGAGCAAACGGCCGTCGAGCATCACTGGAGAAAAATAAAATGGTATCGACATAGATGCACGTATGGAACGTTGCAGATTACCTCTTGACATCTCGTATGCCTCGGCATTTTCCATATCGGTAGCCACACAAAGGAAAGGCACAGACAACTCGCTATAGTCTTTTATCTGATATACAGGAGAGGTAAGACGCGCGAGGAGTAGGTTAATCATTTCGCCGCCATAAATAGACGATTTCATCTGTATCTTTTTATCTCTAAAAGGAAAGGTGGCGAGATAATGACGATCGAGCATTTTGTCATCTATGGATATATATTTATGAGGTATGGCGTCCGACATTATAGCGTTCCAGTTCTGTTCCTTAACGAGCTGTTCCATCTTTTCTGGCGAGTAGCCTATCGCATAAAGTCCGCCGATGATACTACCCATGCTGGTTCCCGCGATATAATCTATTGGCAAGCCAGCCTCCTCGATGACTTTAATTGCGCCGATGTGCGCGAAGCCCTTTGCTCCGCCGCCACTCAACACCAGTCCTACCCGTGGACGCGACAGTGAATCAGATTTTTGCTGTGCCATTGCGTTATGGCAAAAGACAAAAAATAATAGACTAAAGACGAATGGCAAAAGACTAAAGACAAAAACCTTGTTCTTCGACACTCTACTATTGACCACTAACTGTTGACTGTTTACCATAACTTTAAACTTTAAATCATACAGTTTACCTTACAAAGTTATAATAATTTTGTTTAAAGTATGATAAAAATAAGAAGGAGCCACCGTTTTTCACAGCAGCTCCTTATCTTTAGACATTTGTCTTTAGCCTTTCGTCTTTATTCAATTACTCTTCTCTTCCGT
>JAZLEF010000124.1:0-6608 GCA_045615125.1 Bacteroidales bacterium | reverse complement strand
AAAAAACGTGATTTCCGCTCATTATGGATTATCCGTATCAATGCCGCAGCACATGAATACGGCATGACATACAGCACATTCATGGGTAAACTTCACGCAGCTAACATCGACCTTAATCGTAAGGTTTTAGCCGACTTAGCTTTGAATAATCCAGAAGCATTTAAAGCTATCGTTGAAAAAATAAAGTAATAATAACTGAATGAGTGTAAAAGGAAGCCGCTGTGAAGCGGCTTTTTTTTTATATGTGTTCTCCCATAAAATATCATCAGTAACATTTGTTTTTATTTGTAAATGTTAACCAAAAAAAAATATCAAAAACTTTATTAATTTAATGTTGTTTTGGTAACTTTTTTTATATTTGTAATCTATTAATAAATAGGTATAACTAAATTTTTAAGTATATATGAAAACAAAATTTACATTCAAGGCGATGTCGTTTTTAGTATTATCGACATTGCTTTTTTCTTGTCAAGAAAAGACAGTCCAACAAGCTATTCCTGAATATGCAGTAATGGCTATTGAAGAAGAACCTGTTATCGTGAAAAACTCATTTCCGGCTATCATTTCTGGAAGTCAAGATGCTGAGGTGAGAAGTAATGTATCAGGTGCCATCATCAAGAAACATGTCGAAGAAGGCGATATGGTAAAAAAAGGCGATTTATTGTTTGAAATAGACCATGCAACCTATCAAGCTGATTATAACATGGCAGTTGCCAATGTCAATAGCGCAAAAATAGCTGTAGAAACAGCTGAACTTACAGCCGTCAATAAAACTAATCTTTACAATAAAGGCATTATCAGTGAGTATGAAAAGAAACTTGCTGATAATGAGTTGTTATCTGCTAAAGCTCAACTTGAACAAGCTGAAGCCAAATTGGAAACAGCAAAAATCAATTTGGATTATAGTTATGTTAAAAGCCCCAACGACGGAGTTGTAGGTTCTATTCCTTTCAGCGTTGGTAGCCTCGTGGGTTCAACAACTTCTACAGCTCTTACCACAGTCTCTCAAATAGATTATGTTAACGCAGATTTCTCAATCAATGAGAAACTCATGCTTTATTATACGCAAAAAGGTGGTGTGAGAGATATTCTCAAATTTATGCCTGAAGTTGAGCTTAAACTTGCTGACGGTACAATGTATGAATACAAAGGTACCGTGACATCGGTGTCAGGTTCTTTGGATACCAAGACAGGCTCCGCTAGTATGACTGCACGTTTCAATAACCCAGCCAAGATTTTGCGTAGCGGTGCAACAGGTGTCATCTTTATTCCTCGTGAGATATATAATGCACGTCTCGTTCCTCAAAATGCGACTTTCGAGATGCAAGACAAGAAGTTCGTTTATATCTTTAATGATAGTGTTACTGAAATGCGTGAGATTAAAGTCGATAATCTGACATACGAACAAAACTATATCGTTACAGAAGGTCTTGAAGTAGGTGATGTTATTGTGATAGAAGGTGTGGGTACTTCTGTTAAGAACGGCATGAAGATGAAGCCTATAACAAAAGAAGACGCGGACGCCAAATTTCAAAAAGCTACAACAAAGTAAAAACTTTAAGGAGATTATAATATGAAATTAGATACTTTTATAAAGCGTCCTGTTCTCTCGACTGTTATCTCCATCATCATTGTGGTGCTCGGTCTCATAGGACTTATGACGCTCCCTATTTCGCAATATCCAGATATTGCACCTCCTACTGTAGAGGTTAAGGCATCATATCAAGGTGCCAATGCTCAGACTGTCGTCAATAGTGTCATTTCTCCATTGGAAGAGGAAATCAATGGTGTGGAAGATATGACATATATGGTTTCCACTGCTACCAATACCGGTGACGCTACTATTTCGGTTTACTTTAAACCAGGTACAGACCCTGACATGGCTGCGGTCAACGTGCAGAACCGTGTTACCAAGGCTCAAGGATTCCTTCCTTCTGAAGTAACGAAATCAGGCGTTACAACAAGTAAGAAACAGTCTAGTATTTTGCTTGCTTTCACTGTTTATAGTGAAAATGATAAATACGATCAGGAGTTTTTATATAATTATTTAAAGATTAATGTCATTCCTCAGATTAAACGTATCAATGGAGTAGGGGATGCGTCGCTTTTAGGTGCGGAATATTCAATGAGAATATGGCTTAAACCTGATGTGATGGCTCAATATGGCTTGGTGCCTAGTGACGTTACTAATGCTCTCAGCGAACAAAATATAGAAGCAGCTCCTGGACAACTTGGTGAAAACTCTAAAGACGTGACTTTCCAATATATGTTGAAATATAAAGGAAGATTGACAACACCAGAGGAATTCGGTGATATTGTTATTAGAGCTACAGAAGATGGTGACGTGCTTCGTCTGAAGACCATCGCTGACGTGGAACTCGGCTCTTTAAGCTATTCTATAAACACTCGTTCTAATGGTCATGAAGGTATCACTGCCATGATTTATCAATCTGCTGGTTCTAATGCTACACAGATTATCAACGAAGTGAAAGCATTGTTGGAAGCTGAGAAAAGAAACTTCCCTCCAGGTGTGACCTACGATCTTTTGTTGGATTCTAACGACTTCCTTTTCGCATC
This sequence comes from Bacteroidales bacterium, assembly GCA_045615125.1. Taxonomy (GTDB): domain Bacteria; phylum Bacteroidota; class Bacteroidia; order Bacteroidales; family F082; genus Limimorpha. Next base: position 4,031 of record JAZLEF010000124.1, on the reverse strand, counting down.
AATTCATGAAGTTATCAAGACTTTGTTGGAAGCATTCTTGCTCGTGTTCTTGGTAGTGTTTATTTTCTTACAAGACTTCCGTTCAACACTTATTCCTGCAATCGCAATACCTGTTGCCTTGATTGGTACTTTCTTTATGCTGAAAGTGATGGGCTTCAGTATCAACCTTCTTACACTCTGTGCTATGGTGCTTGCCATCGCAATTGTGGTTGACGACGCCATTGTCGTGGTGGAAGCTGTTCATGAGAAATTAGAAAAAGGAGCTAGGTCGGCAAAAGCAGCTTCAATAGAAGCGATGAACGAAATATCAGGTGCTCTTATCTCAATTACCTTGGTTATGATGGCAGTGTTTATTCCTGTCAGTTTTATGTCTGGTATCACAGGAACATTCTATCGTCAGTTCGGCTTGACAATGGCTGTTTCCATAGCGTTCTCTGCTATCAATGCTCTTACTCTTTCACCTGCATTATGTGCCCTGTTCCTTAAACCGCATACCAATCACGAAGGTGGCAAGAAAGGATTCTTGAATAGATTCTTTGTCGCTTTTAATACTGCATACGATGTGACTGTTAAGAAATATACAAAAGGCGTACAATTCTTTGTCAAGAATAAAATCTTGTCATTGGGTGCTGTGGCAGCTGGCGCAGCCTTGTTGTTTTACCTTATGGGAACTACACCTACAGGATTAGTTCCTAACGAAGATACAGGAACAATATTCATTACTGTTGATATGCCTGCAGGTACATCTTTGGATAAGACAAAAGATGCTATGGCAAAAGTTGAGAAACTTATCGAAAATACACCTGCTATCAAGACATATACAGCTATCTCAGGTTTTAGTATCTTAAGCAGTGCGACAGGTAGCTCGTATGGAACATTCATCTGCAAACTTCACGACTGGGAAGAACGCGATGAGACAGAAAGTGCTGACGCTATCAACATGCGTCTTATGATGCAGGCAAGAGAACTCGTGAAAGAAGGTCGTGTCATCACATTCTCAATGCCTATGATTCCTGGTTTCAGCGTTTCGGATGGTTTTGAATTTAACCTTCAAGATAAGACAGGTGGATCTATAGAATCATTCTACGGTGTAGCACAGGAGTTTATCTCAAAACTTAGTGAACGTCCTGAAATAGCTCAAGCAAGCACTAGCTTTAACCCGACATATCCTCAGTATATGGTTAAAATAGATGCTGCTAAATGCAAACAGGCAGGAATCTCTCCTTCAGACGTTCTTAGTACATTACAAGGTTATTTTGGTGGTGTCTATGCATCTAACTTCAATCGTTTCGGTAAATTGTATCGCGTAATGGTACAGGCTCGTCCTGAATTAAGAGTCGATGAGGTCTCCCTCAATGCGATAAAGATAAAAAATGGCAACGAAATGGCTCCTATCACTCAGTTCATAGATCTTGAAAGAGTATATGGACCTGACAATATCAAACGATTCAATTTGTTTACATCTATCTTAGTAAATGGTAATCCTGCATCTGGTTATAGCTCAGGACAAGCAATCAAAGCTATAGAAGAAACAGCTGAACAATATCTCCCACAAGGTTATTCTTATGAATATTCGGGTATGACGAGAGAAGAACAGAGTCAAGGTGGTGGCCTCGGAATGATACTTGTTATCTGTATCATGTTCGTATATCTGTTGTTAAGTGCTCAATACGAAAGTTATATCCTTCCTTTGGTTGTTATCTTGTCGGTCCCATTTGGTCTCGCAGGAACATTTATCTTCGCAAGAATGATGAATATTGACAACAATATCTATCTGCAAATCGCTCTTATCATGCTTATCGGTCTTTTGGCTAAGAATGCTATTCTTATTACAGAATTTGCTGTGGCAAGACGTGAAAGCGGTATGAGTATAATTGAAGCTGCTATTGATGCCGCTGCAGCTCGACTCCGTCCAATCCTCATGACTTCGTTAGCGATGATTATCGGTCTTCTTCCTATGATGTTCGCTCATGGCGTAGGTGCTAACGGTAACAGTGCATTAGGTACGGGTGCTATCGGTGGCATGATGATAGGTATGATATGCCAGATCTTCATTGTACCTTCACTCTTTGTGATATTCCAAAGTCTGCAAGAGAAATTTAAAAGGGTAGAGGATGAGGAATTGATAGCTAACAATTAACTCCATCACTAATTAAAATATAAATACGATGAAAAAGATAATATATATTGCTTTTTGCACACTAATGTTAAGTAGCTGCAACGTTTATAGGCAATTCGAGCGACCAGAATTTGATATGCCGGATTCATATCGTATGCCAAACGATTCGAGTTCAACTGATACGACGTCAATTGCATACCTGAACTGGACTGATATTTACACGGATTCTAATCTGCAGACATTAATTAATTACGGTCTCGAAAATAATACCGATCTTTTGGTTGCTGTTGAGAAAGTTAAAGAAGCTAAAGCTGCTCTTATGAGTGCTAAGTTAGCGTTTTTCCCATCAGTAGGATTATCACTTCCAACGAATATAAGCTACTATGGCGGTAATACTGTAGTTGATTATAATGCTACAGCTTCTGCAAGCTGGGAAATAGACCTTTTCGGAAAATTGTTGAACAGCAAGAGAAAAGAACAAGTAGCTCTTCTTCAGAACCAAGAATATCAGCAAGCTGTTAGAACAGAACTTATCGCAACAATAGCAGATTATTATTTCAATTTATTGGCATTAGACAAGCAGTTGAATATTTACATCGCTACTGAGAAAAGTTGGGCGACAAGTGTTGAGACAATCAAAGCGATGAAAGAAGGTGGAATGTCAACTGAAGCTGCTGTGGTTCAATATGAGGCATATTACGCTTCTATTTCAGCAGCTATACCAGAGGTGAAAGCTGCAATTATGAAACAAGAAAATTCATTGTCAGCTTTACTTGGAAATTATGCAGAGGTAATTACAAGAGGTAAGTTGGATGAACAAAAAGTGGATTTCGATATCGCTGCAGGAATTCCAATGCAACTTCTTGCTAATCGTCCTGATGTTAAAAATGCAGAATATAATTGGGCTTCCACATATTATAATACAAATATCGCTCGTTCCGCATTCTATCCAAGATTGGTGATAGACGCAAGTTTGGGCTGGACTGGAGGCCTTGGCGCACTGATTTCATTGTCACAACCTTTGTTCTATTGTGGAGCAAATAAGGCAAAACTTGAAATAGCCAAGTCACAGGAAGAAGAAGCTCGTCTAAAATTCAAGCAAACACTTATCAACGCTAGTATGGAGGTATGCAATGCTCTTATCACCTATGATGCGGAGTCGCAGAAGGAGCTTGCACGCAACAGACAGATTGAGGCATTGTATAAAGCGGTAGAATATACCAATGAATTATTGAAACTGGGCTCGTCTACATATCTTGAGGTCTTGGAAGCACAGCAATCGCTTTTAGACGCACTGATAACAAAAACCGACGACCAACTTAATAAGTTAAATGCAATCACTTCATTATATCATGCCCTAGGCGGTGGAAGAGAATAAAAAAATAGCCCCAAAGTGAAAAAAACTTTGGGGTTATTTTTTTTATTACAAGGAAATAGTGGATGAAAAGAAATCTATTTTGTGACAATTTGTTCTATTATTCATTTATTTGGGCGTTCCGGCTACGCCGTCGGGCTTTCCGCTATATCTTTTTCCGCCTCCAGCTTCCGTCTTCGTCTCCAGCTTCCGTCTCCAAAAGGATGCCGCTTCAATCCCTAACGCATTGGGAACTCCTGATTCCGAGAACACTCTTTTATTAATTAATAAGGTATATAGAAAGAATGAGCCACAGACAGCAAGACGTTGTCCTTTGTGTCTTTTTAAAATATTCATTGAATAAATAATCGTGTTGGATTCTTGTATTCAGACTTCACTATCATTTTGTAAGCAGCTGCTGCCATAAAAACGCATATTCGATCAAGGATTCTGTACCCAAGAACCCTTCTGAACCGTATCGGTTTTTCATTAAAATTCTCCGTTTTGTGATATTTTTGCTATAGGATGCGCCTGAAAACTGCCCGAAAAAGCGATTTT
>JAZLEF010000123.1:0-8916 GCA_045615125.1 Bacteroidales bacterium | reverse complement strand
TTTTATTCAAAACAAACTTGAATCATCATATTTTCACTTTAAAACTTCAATGGAAATATTATTTTTCAAACAACAACCTAATTCACTAACAATCTTTCGCTTAAGCATAACAAACACATTTTTTACAAAGATTCAGGTATGCAGATATACATTTTTTCCAAAATATATTTATTCAGATTTCAAAATCTCATCTATATAATTTTTACCGAATTGTCTGTAACGCTTGCTATCAGCATCATAGTTGATGATATTCTTTTCCTTATCGCATAAAATCATCACTGGCATATAATTAATTCTTTCTGGATTTTTGAATAATTTCTTTAAAATCCCGTTAACTCTTGTCTTATCAACACCTGACAGCGACTGCAACAAGATCGGAGAGTATTTCATGATAGTTTCATTATTTTGAATGACATTTCCTGAGTCAAAGAATATGACTACGGTTTCAACATTATCGTAGTTCTCATCAATTATGTCTATCATTTTATTTTTAAAACCAGATATGCACGGACCGCACCAATGTGATCCAAAATAAATAATGGTATAATCATTATTTTCAATGACACCATCAATATGGTCAACTATTTTATCAGTTTCTTTTGTGCTGCCATTTCCGCATGATACCAGCCAACAAATTATCATAATTATCAACAATCTGAATTTCATAATAAACAATATTTATATGCAAATATAATCTTTTTAGTTTAAAGTTTAAGGTTTAAAGTTTAAAGCAGTTGAAAAGTTTTAAGTTAATAGTTTTTAAGTTTAATTAATTCTATTTCCTTAAACCTTAAGCATTAAACCTTAAACCAGATTATTTAATTTTCAAATTTCAATTTTCAATTTTAATCACAACACCTCCACCGGATTTTCGTTCGCTGCTTTCCAGGAGCGTAACGACACTATCAGAACTGTGATTGTCATTATAAGCAAAAGCACGACAGGATAAACCCATAACGGCATGGTGATTCTGTTAACGAACTGCTCTAACCAGCGTGAGGTAATATACCAAGCAACAGGCGCTGCCACGACAAAACATATTCCTACTATCACAGCATATCGTCTGATGAACATAATGATGAGATTGTCGGTAGTCGCTCCATAGACTTTGCGTATTCCTATCTCACGACGACGATGCTGTGTCTCAAAGAGAACAATACCGAATATTCCCATAAGCGAGATGACTATAGCTATCAAAGCGAAGATGCCAATGAGAACAATCTGCTTCTTGACATCACCATATATATGTTTTATGTTTTCGTCGAGAATCTGTACGTCAGGCTCATACGCATTAGGCGCGACTTCTTTGACACATTTCTTCACATAATCGCATATAGCTTCAATATCAGCATTTTCATGCGTACGAAAATAGAAATTATTATAATTATCAGAACAATAGTATGCTGAATTTACATGACCATCTTTCAATGAGAGATTGTAAACATTTTCAATAATTCCCTTTACTTCACAACCTTCGTCAATGAAATGACCGATATCTATACCAACGCCTTTGTTCACATAAGAATTTATCAACACATCATTTATGTTTCTCAGTCCTTCTCCATGAATTATAGGTATCCTAAAAAATTCAGGGAGGTTATGACGTACATACCATACGTTAATAAGATAAACGTCCTCACCTCTAATACGTCCGTTGATGCTGGAATAACTTCCGAAGAAAGAACTCAACGAAGCCGTCACTTCCTTAATCTGAGAATGAGATTCCAACTTCTGGATAAATGTCTCCCCATGATGAGCAGGTATGTCTGCTGAGAATGAATATACGTTTTCCTTATCCACACCAAGGTCATACCTTATCATATAACGATATTGAAGAAAGAAAACTGCCGTGACGATAATCAAAATCATGGAGACAACATATTGAATAGAGACAAGTCCCGAACGGAGGTATCTTCCTGACTTTGAATATGCGAATCCGCCTTTGACTGCCAATGACGCATTGAACTTCGTGATATAAAAAGCAGGATAAACGGCTGACACAACAGCTATCGTCAATGCTATCAACGATACTATTATTATCGTCAGCATATTGTCGCTCAACGCCAAAGAGCATGTCACATAATTAGAGATAAAAGTGTCTTGTATTGCGAATACTAAATACAACGCCAGCAGCAACGCTATCAGCACGAGACCAATAGCTTCGAAGATGAAGTTCCAGCGCAGTGTTCTTTGGTCGGCTCCATACACCTTGCAGATGTTGACAGCCTTCATTCGCATTGGCACGAGAGCCATGAAGAAATTGACGAAGTTGATGAAGGCGACAATCACGATTACAAGGGCGATGGCTATCATCACTAAAGTCTGCGACATGCTGTTGCCACTAAACTCTGTCTCGAAATATAATTCATCGAAAGGAACAAGACGTATCGGGACTTTCATCATTTCGTCTACGACGTATACACTTTCATCTATCTCTTTGTTTAGCATTTCTTCTAAAGAAGCCTTCTCTTCATCAGTGCCAAAACGTTCTACATATTCACGTGTCTGTTCGAAATACCATTCGGCATATCTCTTTTGCCACAAATCCTCGAACTTCTCTTCTGACGACTCATCGCTAAGACGCACAATGACTCGATAGTTCCAGTTGTTGTTGGTCATTCCATCCTTACGTTCATCATTTAAAAAGATGGGACGAGAAGAAAGAGAAGTGTTGTCGTCAAAATCTTCGAAGATTGCCACTACGGAAAAAGAATTCTCAGGTATTCCGCTATCCATCCTCTCACCGCCTTCGGTATAAATTAGCGAGCCTACTTCCACATTCATCATCTTGGCAGCTGATTCGGAGATGATGACAGCATTAGGCACATTGAAGTCCTGTATATTACCTGACAATATCTTAAAGTCAAAGACATCCGTTATTGAGAAATTACAATTTGTTATGCCGTAAGGAAACTTCTCGAAGTCATGTCCGTTCACTTTGGCATATACCTTATCAGGGGAATAATAAGGCTTCATCGACGCCATCGCTTCCACCTCTGGCATGATGTCTGCCACCTCATAACATAAAGGATTAGGACAGTTCAGGCTCCATTCGTCGTTCCATTTCTGCAGAGCTGCCACGTAATAAGTGCGATTAGAATCCTTGAGAGAATGGTTATACGTCAGAGAATAAACAACCTGCGAGGCTATGACATAAAACGCCGCAAAAGCGATGGTCAGGCCCACGATATTCAGAAACGATGCCGCCTTATAACGTTTCAATGTCATCAAGAAGTTTTTTAATGCTATTTTCATTTTTTAGTTTAAAGTTTAAGGTTTAAAGTTTAAGGTTTAAAGTTTAAAGTAGTTTTTAAGTTTTAAGTTAATAGTTTTTAAGTTTATTTGATTCTATTTCCTTAAACCTTAAGCATTAAACCTTAAATCAGATTATTTAATTTTCAAATTTCAATTTTCAATTTTAATCACAATACCTCCACAGGGTTTTCGTTTGCGGCTTTCCATGAGCGTAGCGAGACTATCAAAACCGTGATTGTCATTATAAGCAAAAGCACGACAGGATAAACCCATAACGGCATGGTGATTCTGTTGACGAACTGCTCTAACCAGCGTGAGGTGATATAGTACGCAACTGGCGCTGCCACGACAAAACATATTCCTACTATCACAGCATATCGTCTGACAAGCATAATGATAAGATTGTCGGTAGTCGCTCCATAGACCACAATCCATTGAATCAGGTTGCTTATAGAATTTGAATGACATTTTGCAAAATAGTTTAATAAACAATTAGTGTTCTAATTCACTCTCCCGGTTTAACCATTCCGTCGTCATAACCTCCGTTGCTGAGTGACTTCTGAACTTTCTTGAATGATTTTCCGTAATTTATTTTCCATGACAAACCAAGCGAGAGCATATTACCGTTGTTGGCGGTCCAATTGGCGTGTCTGTAAGGATGTATTTCCGAAAGTCCTTCTGCTTCATATTTGAAACCATCTTTATTGAACGGACACCACCATGTAAGAGTAACATACAAATCCTTGTACTTGTATTGTGCGTAAATATCCTGCGACATCTCGCTATATGACAACGTTTCTCCATATAATGATATGTGCGGAGTGATGTCGAAGTCACAGCCTATATTGAATTTTTCCCAAACTGCCTGCACTTCAACATTACTATAGAAATTGACATTCTCATGATGGAAATCAATGCCTTTAGATTCATCTCTTCTTAAATTACCGTTGAGAGAAATATAAAGGAACTTGAACAGCTTTTTCGTTCCAATCTCAGCATTGAGATATATGCTTCTGTAATAGTCGCTGTTATGAGGTGAATTGATGAACAAGTCCAATTCAGGATTATAATGATATGTATATACTATAGGATTGAAAGAATGCGTGTATCCGACCGTAGCTCTTGCATATAAAATCTTTTGTGTGTTGTAGTTGAATTGCAGTCTTCCAGATAAGGTATTATATGGTTTCAAATCCGCATTACCGACATTTGCTTCAACATTGTCTGTACGTTGCATGACGGTTGAAAGTGAAGCCAACGAAGGCAGACTCGGAGTCAAACCTGCCACTGCCGACAATGACATTTTTCTGTTAATCATGTAATTTAACCTGAGCGTACTTAAATTCCTGACATAACTTAAGGTATTCAAGCCGTCATTCACAACAAACACCTTCGCTCCTGTTCCTAAAATAAGACTTGCCCTTTTTCCTAACATGGTGACATATTGTGCATACGCATAGACATTATCCTTGTTCATTGATGTAGTTTCATCATAAACCACATAATCATTATAAGCGAAATTATGTTGATATTGTAATCCGAGGTATAATTCCGAATAATCGAACGACTTGGTGTACATCGCTTCTCCAGTAATGGAATATCCGTGATTTTCAGTATATGTCGGATATTCTTCAACAAGAGTGTCTGTTTTATATGTCAACTTATTTTCGTATGACGAAGTCGAATATTGACCTACGACATTCAACTCTATCTTCTGATAGTTTTTCATCTGGCGACTGAAATATAAATCGAGAGATGGCATATTGCCTTTTCTTTTTCTTACTTCATTCATGTTCATGGTATCTGTGATGCCGTTGTCGGTTTCTATCATCATTCCGTTTCCGTTCCAATTGTTGTTGTCGATATTATCACGCAACGACACAATCAGAAACGTACTGTCGTTGGCTCTATAGGTATAATCCGCCATGATGTTGTGGGTCGTATAATAGAAAGGGAAATTCATGCTCTGCTTACGTTCCACCATTCTATTCTCATTGATGTATTTATCTGTCATTTCGTAAGGAACATCGTCGTAGTTACGATGACTGATATTATATTGCAGCATGATTTCGGATTTACCTCTGTTGTATGTTCCCATCACATAACCGTCGGCGAAACCTGTAGTGAAAGCCGTCTTGCCATTAGCGACGATTGAACCGCCGTCTTCAACCTCTTTCAAAACGATATTGATAACACCCGACGCTCCACGATCCATATAACGCACTCCAGGATTATTGCTGTATTCTATGCGTTTTATCTTATCTGAACTGACATTGATGAATCTCTGATAAGTAACCTCTTTGCCGTTGATTTGATAGACAGGAGTTCCGCCGTCAATTGTGATTGTCTCTTTCGCCACGTTGACATCCAATCCCGGAAGCTGCTGCATATTAAGAAAGTTCAATCCTCTACCAGAACTCTCAACTTCAGTAGGATCCGGGAGAATCACATAATGTTGTGGTGTTTCTTCAATGCGTGAACCTTCTATTGTAACCGCATCCAACATCTCAGAGGTACGAGGCATCTTCAATTCTCCGAGGTCGGCAGGACGGCAATATATCGAAAGACGTTCATAACCGATGGCTGAAGTCATGAGAATATATTTACCATCCTCAACATTCAGTATAAAGTTGCCGTTTTCATCAGAAGAAGTCCCGGCTATTATACTGTCGTTGTCAGCCATCTTCAGAGAAACGTTGACAAATTGGACAGGAGCGTTCTCCTCGTCAACAAGACGAGCTTTCAGTTCTTTCATCTCATTCTGTGCGAATGATGTCATAGCTAAAAAGCTTAGTAATAATAATGTAAAGATTCGTTTCATAGTAGTAATTTTTTAAAGTCAACAGACAACTGACTTTGTCCACATTATTTTCAATTTTCATTCTTCCAGTAGAATAGCAGAGTTATTACACTGCTTTGCGTACTTTGTGCGTCTTTGCGCGAGATAATTCCTCAATCATCAAACGAAATATTTTTTATTCCGCTGCATGGTATCGAAACTATTCCCATTTCTTTTTCCATTTATCATTCACGATTTTATCTTCAGTTCTTACACATTTGCCATTTTCAAAATAATAAAGATGATACTTTTTCTTGTACTTGTTGCCTAAAAGTTGTTTATAAAATTTATTTTCACTTTTATATGAGATGTCTGTTATATAATCATCAATATTCATTGAAAACATCGGATTCTTAACATTATTTATTTCTGTAAATGCCGATTTATACTCATTTGTAATGACATATAATTCAATATTATTTTCATTGCAATATGACTGTACAAAATATATTGGAATAACGTTTCCCATTTCATACGGTGACCATCTATAAACGAGAGCTTTTTCTTTAGTAACAAGCAAGTCTCTCATCTGATCTGGATTGACGGCATAGATTCGGCTATCGTTGGTCAAACCAATTAATGAAGTTGTATCAGAAGTCCAATAAATATCACTTCTCTGCTCAGATGTCAGACTATTATCATTACGTGCTGGAATTTCTACTGTCACAGAACATGATTGCATCATCAATGCTACTGTAAATAATAAGATTGTTTTTTTCATAGCAATAAGTACAGGGCCTAACGACAAAGAAATAATACGTGTCGCCGAGTTACCTCTGTTCTTCAGCAGATAGCGAATAGAGTAATTTAATGTGTTCATTTTTATAGGTTTTTATAGGTTTTTATCGTTTTTCATCACAGTCTATTCTTCACATCAGTAACGATCTTGCCGTCGAAGAGGCAGATGGTTCTTGTGGCGAAAGAAGCGTCGTGTTGTGAGTGTGTCACCATGATGATGGTGGTTCCTTCTCTGTTAAGTTCCTGCAAGAGATTCATCACCTCCTGTCCGTTGGTGGAGTCGAGGTTACCTGTAGGTTCGTCGGCAAGGATGAGTTTAGGGTTTGACACGAGTGCTCTCGCTATAGCCACACGCTGCTGCTGTCCACCTGAGAGCTGCTGTGGGAAATGTTCGCTTCTGTGTGAGATGTTCATCCTGTCCAACATCTTGGCGACACGCTCCTTACGCTCTGATGACTTCACCCCCATATAGATGAGAGGCAACTCAACATTCTCCGATACTGTCAACTCGTCGATGAGGTTGAACGACTGAAACACGAATCCGATGTTGCCCTTGCGGAACATGGTTCTGTCTTTTTCCTTGAGGTTGCCCACTTCTTGTTCCAATAAGGAATATGATCCTGATGTAGGATTATCCAACAATCCCAAGATGTTCAACAATGTTGACTTGCCACATCCCGAAGGTCCCATGACTGCTACAAATTCACCTTCTTTAACTTCAAAAGAAACGCCGTTCAAGGCAATGGTTTCTATCTCTTCTGTGAAGAAACTCTTTTGTAAATTTTCTACTTTTAACATAGCTATTTTAGTTTTAATTGTTTATATAATTCTTGTTATTTCATAATTGACTCCGTTGGATTCTCGTTTGCAGCCGACCAGGAACGGAGCGATACGGTGATAATCGTGATTAGCAGAATTACACCCACCGCGAGCGCATATACCCACCACGACATCTCGCTTCTATAGGCGAACTGCTGCATCCATCTGTCGATGATGAAATAACTTATAGGGATTGCTATTGCTGAACATATCGCAACGATGTAAAGATATTTCTTGTTGAACATCTTGATGATGCCTGCCGACGACGCTCCGTGAATACGGCGTATTCCTATCTCCTGACGTTTGTATTGTGTCTCGAACAACACCAAGCCGAAGACTCCGATGATAGAGATTAATATCAAAAGAAAAGTAAATATAGTTACGAGTGTTGACAACTTCTTCTCCATCTCATATTGAAAAGCAATCGCATCATCGATGAACATCAATTCGTAAGACTCTGGATTTGTATTAGGTGCGAACTCTTCAATAACACTTCTTACATATTTGTTAAGTTCCTTGTAATCAGTGCCAGCAGCAGCTCTTATCTGTGCATAACTAGGAAAACTCCATCCGTATGATCCGTAAATCAAAATGGCACAAGGCAGTATCTCATATTGCAAAGATTTAGTATTGAAGTTTTCGCAGATACCGACGATTGGAGTGAGAGTTGTTTCTGATATGTGTGCCTGTATCTTTGTCCCCACTTCGATGCCAAATTGCTCAGCCGCCTTTCTGTTGAAGATAAGCGCTCCTGTTTCGGAATGTTCGTCAGAAGGCATAAAGTCTCGACCTTCTACAATATCTATCCCCATCATCTGCAAATAGTTCCATGATACTGTCAATACGCTAAAACTTATCTCCTTATCTTTATAATCACGGCCCCAGCCCATTCCTCCTCCGCCAACAATACAGGAGTTTCCGTAAGCGACATCAACGATTTGAGGATTTTGTTTCAACCTATCGGTAAAAGCATCACGACCTGTATAATCCATATCGTTATATGAAAAATCATCAGTAAATAAGACTGCATTAGGAACTAAGATGCCATAAAGTTGTTCTTTATCAAATCCCATCTCATGATTAAGCATGTATTTATGTTGTTTATGAATAAACAAAGAACATATTATCAATGAGATGGAAATAACATATTGGATTCCTACCAAAGAATAACGCAATGCTTTTCCAGACCTTGTTGCATGGAACGAGCCTTTAAACACCATGGCAGGATTGAATTTAGTGATATAAAAGGCAGGATATAAACCCAC
>JAZLEF010000122.1:0-12551 GCA_045615125.1 Bacteroidales bacterium | reverse complement strand
TCTGAATTTTCAATTCTGTAATGCTAATGTAGAAAAAACACAGGTTGTTTATGATACTATTTATACAACAATTTGTGTAGATAATGGATATGTTTCTTTGAACGACATTAATACTTCCTTGCAGGAAATCTCTACAGAAGTGATTGATATGTATAAATCATGCGATTTGGAAAACAAAAATATTTTGTTCATTGCTCCAATTATTCAAGATGAATCATTAAGAAGTGGTTCTACTATCAGGACTGTAGTAGCTATATCCAATAATACAGAATATTATTATTTAGATGAATATGACGTCATCATTACGCTTGATTCTATAATCCCTGACGATTGTTCATATCCATGGGATACTGAAGCTATAGATGTATTGAAATATCTAATTAATTATTATAAACCAACACTTAATACTGACCCTAGTCAGAGAAGTTATTATGTTGTAACACATACAATAAGACCGAGCTATACAGATGTAACTCTTAGTAACAGAATATTTTGGAATACTCATTCAAGTCACTTGAATTTTAACAAAGAATTAATTATATATTATCTTGATTCATATCTTGGTTTGATTGAAGAATTAAATCCAAGCTATCCTGAAAATCACAGTGATTTTTATGAAGGATTGGAGGTGCCATATAGATATTCATATATTTCTATTGACATCGCTCCAAATACACAGAGAGAAAGTATGGTATACTATCACATGTTGAGTATCAATTACGGAGTGGGATATGTAACACAAACACCACAAATACCATTAGACTAATTTTATGTGATTTTATCATTCAAAAAATATTTTAACATGAAAACAAATAAACTATTAGTGGTATTTCTGTTTCTATTTAACATCAGCCTTGCATCTCAGACTTATTACAAATATGAAGGAACGCCGTTAAGCGAAAACGACATTCGTGTGTATAATAACACAATAGAAACAGATGACAATAATGTGATAGTATTTGAAAAATATTACAAAAATAGTTCCTTTAGTGGTGCTGTTGAAATTTTTAAATTCAATCAAAAGGCAGAATTACTAGATTCTGCCTTTATAGATTTTAAAAATATAAGTTCTTACAGCCCACTAATTAAAAATCCTTTTGAGAATGATAGTTATGTTCTTGGAGGGTTTTATTTAAACGAAAATGATAACCTTTATCATTACAATGCTATTTTTATCAATGGGGATTTGGAGGTTACAAATGAAATAGATGTAAAAATTCCATATAACGACATTAGTCTTGAGTGCTATCGAATGCATCTTAACATCAAAAATGAATTTTTGGTATGGTGCAGTTATAAAGAATATACAGATAAGGTTACATATATGAGAATGGACATATATGGCAAAGTTCTTTCTTACCAACATTACGATTCTTTTGAGTTAGAAGAGATGTGTATTACCAATAACCCTTTTTTTGTGATAAGTGAAAATCCTCTTCAATATGGGGTGGTGTATTCTAAAATAATTTCGTATGATGATGGATGGACAGAATCAGATTGTTCAAAACTCATAGCAATCTTAAACGAGAATCTGTTCACCATGGATATAAAGCATATAGAACAAGTGGAAAATTACAAATTTAGAAGTGCCGAAGAAACGCATGTTATTAGCTTAGATGAAGGTGAGTTTATCATGGCTAGCTCAGCTTTTGTTTATTCTGGGACAGATGTTTGTGTTACGTTAACTAAGTTTGACAAGGACTTCAATATTATTGATTTATATACAACACCTCTCTATAACATAGGAGCATACGGGGTATATGTCAATGAGGATCTTTGTATAGAAAAAAGCGAGAGTGGCGGTGTGCATTTAGTGTGGAATTTAAAAGAAATTGGTAATAATATGTATTCTTCATACTCTTATTATCTTGACAGCAATTTGGATTTGAAATGGGAATGTAAATATGACGAATCTAAATCTTATGCCCCTTTCATATATGATATGCACGCACTCAAAAATGGAGACTTGGTTCTTGTTGGCTGGGATATGCATACTAACAAATCATGTTGCTATATAATTTCAAACGACGGTACTGTCATCTCTGAAAATCCTAACAATATACGCCCATATAGTTTCTACCCAAACCCAGCTACAGATGTCCTCAACATTCGTTTTTCACCAGATGTCAATGTTGAAAAAGTAGAAATCTACGGCATAGACGGCAAACTCTATCACGAACAGAACTTCAATATGGAGACTATCAATATCAACAGCTTGTCAAACGGTATCTATATGATGAAAGTCGTTATGGACAATGGAGAAACATATACAGATAAGATTGTGGTAAAATAAGGGAACGAGAACGAGGACGAGAACGAGGACGGGGACGAGAGTTTAATCCAAATCTCGTCCCCGTCCTCGTTCTCGTTATATTAATGTAACTGATTATTATAAACTATTTACCCCCCAACCTGAATAAAAATATTTTTAAAAAAGTTTGGAAATTAGAAATAAAAATATAAACTTTGTAGAACTAAAATTAAAGGTACGGAGAATGTTAAAAACGACATACAAATTCTAGGGAAAAACAAGTTCATAGAATGCGTGTCTCAACAGATAATAAATAGAACCCGCCATAATTTATACAAACAGCCATATTACAGAGCAAATATACAACATCGACATAAACAAGACTGGAATATACATAATCAAATGTACGACATCAAACAATATAAACACAAAAAAATAATAGTAGAACCATGAAAAAAATACTTTTAACGGCATTATTCCTTTTAATAAGCATTATGTCATTTTCAGGAAACAATGTGGATAAAGATAAATTAGAGAAAGGTTTTTTCATTGAGATAAACGGAGGACTTAAATATTATCTATTAAACGACACCGGATATTCTATAGAAAATATGAAATCAAATACACCTTTTAATGCTGATATTTTCTTGGGGTTTAATGGAGAGACCCCCAAAGGATATTTTATAGCAAAAGCCGGATTTGGAGTCAATCCATTTAACTATACTCATTATTATCAGTTATCAACATATGGAGAATGGCAAGAATATTCCAGTGATATCAAATATACTTCATATAATCATTTTCTTAATATAGGTTATCTTTATAAGTTAAATGATTATATTTCAAGTGGATTTAATTCTGGTATAGTTTTCATCACATCACATTACGAAAGCGACAACAAATGCAATGCAAAGGCGATTAATTTTGGAATAAATGTAGAATTATCATTAACAGAATATCTTATATTAAGAACAGAACCATATTTCAATTACATATTCGATAAGGATTATATTAGAGGATCAAATGTTGATTTAACTTTAACCAATATGATTGGAATTAAATTAGGATTAAAATTTAAATTCAAAAATAAAATATAAAAACTCTCGGCACTTCACCGCCTGCCTGGGCACTGACGTTCCTAAGGTAATATCATTACTGACTCCATCACTTCATTACTAAAAAAGCTCAAAAGCCAAAGTTCAAAGTTTTTCTGAGGTTTTGAGTTTCTAAATTTCTTGTATCTAAAAAAAACTTGTAGTCTCGTTGTCTTGTAGTCTTTTTTCTTATCTTTGCTACTATGAGAATATTTCTAGTTTTTATATTATTAGCCTTCGGCTGTCAACAGACAACAGTCAACGGACAACAGACTTCGTGCACGGTGCCTGAGCCTGTCGAAGGCACAACTATCGGCGCTTCGACAAGCTCAGCGACCGCATCCCCAAGAACTGTTGACTGTTGCCCGTTGTCCGTTGACGACAAAAATTACGACACTCAACTACGAAACATTCTCGACAACAATCTAGACGGATGCCTCTATCTCATCGTCACTCCTGACAACAGCGACATAGCTCAATGGGCCGACACTCTCGCCAGATTCCGCAACGAACAAGGCATCTACACAAAGGTAGTCAACATCAATGACGTATGCGAAAACAAGCCTATTCCTCTTAGAGATTATTTCAAATATATTTATGAGAACTGGGACATGGCACCTTCCGCTATACTTCTCTTCGGAGATTATTCTACCGACGCCACTCAAGGCTTGCGCTCTTTCTTTCTTAGCAACCATCATGAAAATAATATAGATTATCTCACCGACAACAAACTCGTCGATTTCAACAACGACAATCTCCCTGAATTGGTTATAGCACGTATGCCGGCAGCCAACGCTCAACAAGCAGAACTAATGGTAAAGAAAACCATTCGTTATGAGACTCATCCTTCAACAAATCCTGATTATTACAATAGTCCGGTGACGGCAATGGGTTTCGAGGAATCTAAATGGTTTCAGTTATGCTCCGAAATTATCGCTGGTTATTTCGAGAAAAAAGGTAAAGAACCTAACAGACTTAACTCTATCAACAAAGGTCACCCCGACTCTGTCTGGTCAACAGGCGAAAACACAGATTTGGTGTTAGACTATTTCGGAGAAAATGGATTGAACTACATACCTGATAATTTGAAACATCTTACTGATTGGAATGCCAACCAATATGATTTAAGTCGCGCCATCAACGAAGGTACCTTCATAGTTCAACATCGCGACCACGGCACTTTCCAAAACTGGAGCAACCCTTATTTTTCAAACAATGAAATCAACAAATTGGAAAACGAAGACCTCACATTCATAATGTCAGCCAACTGTCAGACTGGCGACTTTAACTATGGAGAAGGCAACAAAGACTGTTTTGCAGAAAGATTCTTAAGGACAGAAAACGGCTGCGTCGCAATAATCGCTGCATCTCAAATATCATATTCCTTCGTCAACGACACCTACGTTTGGGGTTTCTACGACTATCTTTGGAACGACTTCATGCCTATGTCGGGCGACAATACAACAACTTTCAAATATCCAGCTTTTGCCAACACTTATGCAAAATATTATTTAAAGCAATCGTCATGGCCATATATAACAACATATAAAGACATAACATACAATCTTTTTCACTATTTCGGAGATGCATTCCTTCAACTCAACACTGAAATGCCTCGCGAAATAAGCATCAATTATCCAAGAGAAATAGCGACTGATTGCAATTCTTTCATCATAGAAAAAGAAAAAGACACTAGAGTGGCTTTCAGCATCGACGGGAAAATAATCGCTACATCTTTTGATGACAACAACATTATAGACATCGATCCTTTGCTAAAAGAAAATAAGATTAAAGTCGTGGCAACAAAACAAGACTGCTTCCGTCACGAAGGATTCATTGAAGTAAAAAGCAAATTGACTGATAACGACTTGAACATCTATCCGAACCCAACAAAGGACATTTTATTTGTTGAAGGTAAAGACATTAAGCTAATAGAGATTTATAACACCTTAGGGCAGAAGTTAATAATTATTAACAATAGCGAGATGAGAGAGAGAATTGATATAGATTGTAACATGTTAAAAAAAGGACTCTTCCATCTCCAAATCATTAAGGAAGATGAAAGAGTCGGTAAATCTTTTATAGTAAATTGATTAGTTTACTTTTTCTAATTGTGTCTTGCTATTTTCCCACTTATCGATATTGAATGTCAAGCTGAAGCGAAGAGTATTTTCAAGAGGATTTTGTCCTGATGTCGCTGTGTTATTGACAGGAATCAAATAAGAAATATCGAGAGCAAAAACGTTATAGCGTAAGCCAGCACCGAGTGTTACATAACGACGGTTACCTTTCATTTGAGATTCGTGGAAGAAACCAGCGCGTACTGTAAATACTTCGTCATACCAATATTCAGCGCCGAGGCCTAATGTAAATTCTTTGAGTTCTTCTTTGAATCCTCCTGGAGCATCGTAGAATGATTGAATCATACCTTGAACCATACCTACTTCATTATCTTTGCCTGCGAGGATAACTGGTTTGCCATCAACTAATGAATCTGGATAATAGATAGGAGGTGTAGGAACGAGAAGTTTATTAAAATCTACTGAGAATGCGAATGAGTTATAGTCATCGACATCAAGTTTCAATGTTGGACCGAAGCGGAGGTTTGTAGGGATGAAATCCTTATCCATTGTTGTTTGGTCGTAATTCATTTTAGAACCGATGTTGGTAATGGCAGCACCCCATGAGAAGTTAGCGTCTACGCCAGAGAACCAATAAACGTCTCTTGTATAATAAACAGCTACGTCAGCTGCAACAGAGATTGCTGGTTTTGAGTATGAGTCTACACCTTGTGTAAGAGCTGAGTAGATAAAACGACCAGCTACAGAACCTGAGATGTATTTACCTAACTTACGAGAGTAAGCGAGATCGATAGCCCATTCGTTTGGGGAATATGTTCCAAGGTTATTATTTTGGTCATCAGTATAGATAATATCACCGAGAGTGAAATAGCGCAATGTTGCAGCTACTGTTGACTTAGAATCAACGCGTTTAGCAAGTCCTAAATATGCGATGTTCATATCGTTGACTAAATTTCTCAACCATGGGCTGTAAGCAAGACCTACAGAGAAGTCATCTTGAATGAAAGCGTATTTAGCAGGGTTCCAGTGCATTGAATAAACATCAGGAGATGTTGAAACACCGACATCACCCATAGCTGATGATCTTGCATCTGGAGCAATACTCATAAATGGTACTGCTGTTGAAATGACATTGTAATCTAAATTGTGACCTAAGATTTCTTCGATAGTTGCTTGCGCGTTAGCATTAAAACCTGCGATAATCATCGCAAATAGCAATGTAAATAATTTAATTCTTTTCATACTTTATTTTATCAATATAATTTTCAATCTAACGAGTAATAAAATCTATTATTGTATACTCTTATTTATTTCTTAAAAAAATGAAAAAAATCATGCAAAGATAATAATTATTTAATTATCAATTTTGAATATCCTGATGTTTTTTCATTTTGTGCATTTGTCACTGTCACGCTATATATATACATTCCAGCAGGAAGTTTCTTTCCATTGTTGGAAGTACCATCCCATCTTATAGGATTTATTCTTGCTGTAGTACCGAAGCTATGTTCTTCTATAATTCTAACAAGTTGTCCCATAACATCATAAATCTTTATTTGTACCATAATCTCATTATCTTTCTGATTATGTTCAAAAGTGAAATTGGTGTTGTCATACATCGGATTAGGATAGTTGACGACATTCTCAATATTAATTATCTTTCCTTTCACCACATTAAAACTAATCGTCGCGCTGTTGGAGTTATTGTAAATATCCCAAGCTCTGAATGTAAGAAGATGTTCTCCCTCGTTAAGATTATACAATTTGTATGACAAGGTTCCATATTCATCAACAGATAATGGAGCTTCATAGAAATTATTCAAGGAATATGTTTTATTTGTCGCGCCCGACAATGTAGCAGTAATATCGTGGCCAATGCCTGCCGCTGAAGTATTGATACCGTTTTCATCTTTGATATAAGCGATAAGGACAGGATTTTCATTTGTCATAGAACCATCCACGAATTTCTCATCATCGATGTATATCTTTATCTCCGGACCTTTATCGTCAGGCTCAGCGTCTTGGTTCAAGCCACCGACAATAAAATTAGAGTAAGAACCCTGAGCATCTGCGTCTGAACTATATGCATAGAAACTCATCAGTCCACCGCCATAACTGTAATTAATATCTTTTGGCAAGGTAAAATCAATATCGAACTCGCCGTTCACCACAGGCATCTTTCCAGTATAGATGACATTATCGCGCAATTTGAAGTTATAAGGATTATCCTCATTTCCGTATGTGGTATATGAGTTTTCCTTGTCATAGACATTGACATGTACTATACCGTTAAAGTCATTCAAGATATTGTCGAACATATCTTTCACCACACCTTTTATATTAATACTTTGCAAAGCTCTCAAGGTGTCGCTAATTAAAGTGTTATGATTATTTATCGAAGTGAGCTGTATCTTGTTTTTAGGGAAGTTGAGACGAAGCGCAGGGTCGCCGAAGAACACATAATCGTGGCAGTTGTCGTCAGCCACGCCTTTGGCATAAACATAAGCCTCTCCCATTGTAATGAATTCGCCACCTTCAACGTCAAACAAACGTTCATAAAATCTCTTCATCATATTCTGATTATTAGGATTATATGTCACACGAGCCGCGGTGTACATAGCGACAGCTCCTCCATTTTTATTAAGGAATACATACTCGCCAGCCGATGTTCTTGTATGGTCATCGAAACGGCTGAACTCGCATGATGCTGCGAGCATGAGGTTCAACTTAGGCGAGTTCTGCAATGCGAATATATCGTCGTTGGTAAGTATTCTCTCTTCAGCCCAGCCAATCTCACCAGCATGTCCAATGTAGTTGACTATCAATGAACCCAGCTCTATCCTATTGGTTATTGCAGCATTACATTCAGGAGAACGCTGACCGCTGGATGTCGCAATCTGAGGATATGCATCAAGATATATCTTATCAAAATTGACATCATTACCCATATCCTCCTTGACAATATTTTGAAGCTGCTCAGCATGTTGCATATAGGAAGTGACATCGTCATCGGCAACAAATGTCACGAGCTTACGCCAATGTCCCATAGCGTCCTCTTCCTTACTGATATATCTCTCAATTTTATCGACAACTATTGTTGCTTCTTCAAGAGTATTGACAGGCATTCTTCCTATAGCGATGTCGATGGCGCAACGTGCATGCATGTCACCTTCGTCAGAATCCATACATGCGAAGAAATCGTCAGACACATCACAGGCAGAAGAAACAGAATGAACAGACTCGTAAGAAGGGATAAGACATACATTGCCGCTATAATTACGGAAGTCGTATGAGCTGTCACCAAAGAGAAGCACATACTTCAATCTTTTTCCCGACTTGTCATAAATCATTTTTATGTAATCACGGATTGCTGCAATATCCACAGCACCGCATGAAAACTCGTTGTAAATCTGCTGAGGTGTAACAATCTCAATCTCTAAATCGACAATAGTTGAATGTATCTCCTTAAGACGTTGAGCCTGTGACTCAAATTCAGGATATGTCACAATAAGATAATCGAAATCATATTTTGAATGAAGATTCTGATTTTGCACGGAAGTGACAAATGTCAGACTGCCGAAGCCGCTTCCATCGAAAGCCACGAACTCATTTTTCTCGTTGCCGCTAACCACAAAACTAGCATTGCCCGACTGCATCTGAAGGTTCATTCTCTTTGGCTCTAAAGGATTAGTATCATCCCACACCTGCAAAGTATTGCCAGCATTCTTTATCTCATAACGATATTTCTTGTCAGCGTCGTCACATTCAGGATTTCTGAAAATCATAGTGTTGCCAGCCATCTTAAGCTCACGCCACGCATTAATGGCAATATAATCTATCCATCCTGATGAAGATGAAGCATTCTTCACATAATTAACCTTGATATTTATTTCGTCGGAAGGAGAATTGAATTTGACATTGCCTGTACTACCTTCTTTTGCGTAAGAACTTGATGACGTCAATTTGCTGAAGTTGATAAACGACAATCTCTCTCCATTCAGATTGAAATCGAAAGATGCCGAAGATGCAGTGTTACGAGACACCACTTCAGACTTCATACTACATTTTTTATCTTTTATGATATTAGGGAAGTTAAAGGTATATGACATTGTTGTCGTTGCATCATATTTATCAAAATACCATGACGCGCCCATGTTATTAAGGTTATATATATTTTCTTCCTTAAGCTGATAATCGAGGAAAGAGTTGACGAGCACATCGTGTGCAGCAGTCTCATTGATTGCATTCTGAATACGTTTGCCTTCGCCCAAGTCTGTTGTAAGGAAGATATATGAAAAATCAGAATATGGGTTAAGCACTCTTTCATACACGCCGTTTTTATATTTCCATGTAACAGGGCCTCTAGCATACAAAATGATATAGTCGTTTTCATCGAATGAAGCGTCATTTTCGCCATGAACATAAATAGGAATCTCAACTAAATCTTCGTAGCGTTCTTCTTTATTAACCATTGGAAGCACGCCTCCGCCATTATGAAATATCCTTATATGTTTAGGATTTATAGAAGCCACGTCAATACCCATCGATGAAAGCTCAGAGTAAGTTATCTTATACATAGATGTTGAAGACAATGACATCATATACCACTTGCCAGAACTTAACACAGAGTTCTCGACGTAAGTCTTGGCATATTGTCTTTTCTGCTGTTTCAAAGAGTAAGAAACGTCACAGGAGAGAATCCTTTTTATTGTGTCATTATCATTAAAGAAAGGAACGAGGGTGAAATAAACATTTGAATTATCAGAAGAGCTAATAACAGAAAATTCATAGTGAGGCTTTGAAGATATGTCATTTGGTATATAAGACAATTCATGCTGAGGCACCGCTTCGGAAGCTGTTATCACCACTTCAAAATCAGCTTCGATATCATCGTCCCACACAGGAATCATCGTCGAAAAAACAGCTCTGAGATTATCGGTATCACCTTCCAAAGAAGCTCCATCGAAGGAAAGATATGACAAGGTGTCGCCATACAAATGATGTTTTTCTATACCATTCCATTTAAATTGTACAGAAAACGACTCTTTATTTTGAGCATTAATATTGAAAGAAAGAAATAAAACGAGTAATAGTAAAAAGTAAAATCTTATTTTACAACGACTTATATTCTTCATATTTTATTATTATTATTCAGTTGAATTTAACAAAAACGAAACGAAGATACGCATTTTTTATTGTTGAAAAAGAGGTTTAAAAAAAAATAATTAATATTTCCATTTCTGCGAAAAATTCCGTAAAATTGCAGTTTGATTTTTATTGAAATAATTTCTTTCAATTTAAGCAATAAAACGACGATTTGATAGTTTTAGAAAAATAGTTAAAACAATAAAAATAATGCGTAGAATTAACAGTATTAAATTATTACTTGCTTGCTTATCGGTAAGTTTTTTGTTAGCATCATGTTCTAAAGGCAATGAGCAAGTATCCCGCACAACAGGTTGGAGTTACAATAATCCAGAGAACGGAGGATTTAAAGTAGTTGAATCAGCAGAGCAGATTACAGGTCCAGGTCTCGTAGCCATCGAAGGTGGCACATTCACAATGGGAAGCACAATAGAAAACGTCTATCAAGAATGGAACAACGTTCCTCGTCAGGTCACTGTCTCCTCATTCTACATGGATCAAGCAGAAGTAAGCAACTTAGATTATCTCGAATATATCTATTGGTTAAGCAGAGTATACGGCTCAGAATATCCAGAGATGGTTTCCAACGCTCTTCCAGACACAACAGTATGGCGTAACTCTTTATCTTATAACGAACCAATGGTTGAGATATATTTCCGTCACCCAGCTTACAGAGATTATCCTGTTGTTGGCGTTTCATGGTTACAAGCCAACGACTATGCCTTATGGCGTTCAGACAGAGTCAACGAAATGTTATTGGTAGAAGCTGGCGTGTTAAGCTACAATAACAACCAAACCAAAGATAACCACTTCACTACAGACGCTTATTTAGCTGGTCAATATATGAGTGCTGTCAGCGGCAGCTCAACAACAACATCTGGCAACGGCAACAACAGTGTCAAGATGGAAGACGGAGTTCTCCTTCCTAAGTACAGACTCCCTACTGAAGCAGAATGGGAATATGCAGCATTAGGTCTCATCGGTAACACACAAGACGAACGCATAGTAGAACGCAGATCTTATCCTTGGAACACCGATGGCATGAGAACAAACGAAAGCGAATACAACGGCAGCTTCACTGCTAACTTCAAAAGAGGTAAAGGTGACTACATGGGTGTAGCCGGCAGCTTGAACGACGGCGCAGCATTCCCAGCTCCTGTCATCTCCTACTGGCCAAACGACTACGGCTTGTTCAATATGTCAGGTAACGTCTCTGAATGGGTTCTCGACATCTACCGTCCTCTCTCATTCGAAGACTTCAACGACCACAACCCTTACCGCGGTAACATCTACAGCCAAGACTCAACATTAGTATATGGATTGAACCATAACGATGGTGACTATAAATCAACAATACAAACAGACTGGACCAACCAAACAGAGAACCCAGAAAGCTACACAGAACAGATGTACGACTATGGCGTGACAACATTGATTTCCGACAAGTCTCGCGTCTACAAAGGCGGTTCATGGGCTGATGGTCCTTACTACTTAAGTCCTTCCGTACGCCGTTTCATGAACGAAGACGAAAGCTCATCAACAGTAGGTTTCAGATGTGCCATGAATAAAATAGGCAGCGCATTGGCAAAATAAATAATTCATTTATAAAATATAAGCCGTCATAACTCAAGACGGCTTTTTTAGTTTTACGATGAAAACAATAGAAAAGATTTATCAATATTACTCTCAGAAATACCTTGTCTCTACCGACAGCCGTAAGATAGAGGAAGGATGCGTCTTCGTCGCTCTCAAAGGCGAACGCTTCGACGGCAACGACTTCGCATATCAGGTGGCACAGGATAACATAGCATCATGCGTCATTGCCGACAGAAAAGACCTCCCACAGCACGAACGTCTCTTCATCGTCGACGACAGCCTGACAACGCTTCAAGAACTGGCACGTCTACACAGAGAGAAATGCAACATCCCTATTATAGGCATCACTGGAACTAACGGCAAGACAACGACAAAAGAACTCAC
>JAZLEF010000121.1:0-6788 GCA_045615125.1 Bacteroidales bacterium | reverse complement strand
TGTCATTCCATCGATTGCTGTTGGAGCGTATTTGGTTTCATATTGGTCTAAGCTGAAGTCGAGAGCTGCCTTACCTGCCAATGTCAACCAGTCTGTGATGTCGTAAGTGAGACGGAAAGAACCGTATGCCTTGTCACGATCGAGAGTTGTGTTGTTGTTGTAGAAACTCCAGAAAGTGTTAGCGTTGATATATTGGAATGGATAGTTACCCCATTCTGTCATTGTGCCGTCAGCTTGTTCGTATGTTGTTGATTCTATACCTTGCCAGCTTCTTGGCCAACTATAGAGGAGACCTTTGTTGAAGTTGCTGTAAGATTCACCGAGTACAGGAGAGTTGAGACGGTGATAATCGAAATAAGTGAAAGAAACGTCGGCCTTGATTTTTTCAGAGACATTCATCAATGCACCAACGTTGAATGTTGTCTGGTTGAGGTTACAGTTATCGATGATAGCGTCTGAGCGGTCATCGGTGATAGAAACTCTTATTGAACCGAAGTCACCTGCATTTTGGAATGAGATGTTGTTGGTGAATGAATGTGAGTTTTTATACAACATGCTGAGGTTGTCAGGTTGAGGAGAGTATGTTCTTGGCACGCTGTCCCACCATAACATTTCTGTTCCATCCATGACCGGACCCCATGATACTGCACCGCCGTAATAACCGAATGTGGTGTTGGTAGGTTCGCCTTCAGGGCCATTATCGGAGTTGTAGTTGCCGTTATATACATAGTTGCCGTTGGCGTCTTGTGTTAATGTTGGAGTCAAGAAAGATACAGGGCCGCCTGCGCCGTATTTATTTTGTACGTCGCGATAGCCGTAAGGATTTGTTATCTTGTATGTAGATGAGAAATTGATACCAAGGCCTTGTTGTTTCTTACCTTTCTTTGTTGTGATGAGCACAACGCCGTTACCGCCTCGTGAACCGTAGAGAGCTGCTGCGGTAGGTCCTTTCAAGATGCTGAGGTCTTCAATATCTTCTTGGTTGATATTGTTAAGAGCAGTACCCCAGTCTTGTCCGCCGTCCCAACCAGTGACGCCGCCTTCGTTGGTCATAGGGACACCGTCAACGACGATGAGTGGCTGGTTGTCGCCAAAGATACTATTGTTACCACGGATAACGATACGAGAAGAACCTCCGGCTACACCGTCACCAGTGATAATCTGAACACCGGCAGAACGTCCGCTCAAAGAGTTGATGACGTTGTCGCTACCCGAACGTGTCAAGTCGGCTCCGCTGATGTCTTCTGTAGCATAACCTAATTCTCTCTTCTGACGCTTGATACCCAAAGCTGTGATGACGACATTGTCCAACATCATAGCATCGGTCTTCATAACGACATCGATTTTGTTTCTTCCATCGACAGGGATATTCTGTGTCTGATAGCCGACATAAGAGAATGTCAATGTGTCTCTGGATCCAACAGTAATAGAATAATCACCATCGATTTCGGTGATAGTACCATTACTTGTTCCCTTAACTTGAATTGTAACACCCGGCAAACCGTAACCGTCTTCTTCTGAAGTTACATAACCGGAAACTTTAATGTCCTGCGCTTTGATGGTCAAACCCATACAAAGGAAAAGGATTAAGAAAAAGTAAACTTTCCTCATATCAATACATTTTAATTTTCGAAAAATAAAATTTCCACAAAAATATAATAAATAATAATATAAGTCAATAAAGTATTTCTTAATTTTGTAGAAATTTAAATTTGAAAAAAATGGCTAAGACTAAGACTGTATTTTTCTGTAAAGAATGTGGTAATGAATCACCTAAGTGGATAGGTCATTGTCCGGGTTGTGGTGCATGGAATAGTTATGTTGAGGAGAGTGTCGTCGTTGGAAAAGACAGTAAATCGGTGAAGAGTTCCATACTCCCCGATGTCAAGTCGAAGCCTACTCGTGTGGCTGAGATAAGCAGTGTGAAAGAGGCTCGCATCGACCTCGGTTATGAAGAGCTGAATCGTGTCTTGGGTGGCGGTCTGGTGCCAGGTTCGCTCATCCTTCTCGGAGGTGAACCGGGTATAGGTAAGTCAACGCTTCTCTTGCAAGTGGCTCTCAATATAAAAGATAAAAAAATACTTTACGTCTCGGGAGAAGAAAGTGCTCAACAGATAAAAATGCGCGCCGAGAGAATTGGGATACGCAACGAAAATTGTTACATACTGACGGAGATCAACACTTCCGACATCATAAAACATTTTGAACAAACAAAACCTGACATCGCTATCATCGACTCCATACAAACTCTAGAGTCGCCAAGCATCGAGGCAACAGCAGGAAGCATAAGCCAGATACGCGAGACTGCCGCCGAGATGAATAAGGTTGCTAAGGCTCATCACGTCCCGATTTTCCTCATCGGTCATATCACTAAAGACGGCACCATCGCAGGACCTAAAATCCTCGAACATATTGTCGACACCGTCATACAATTTGAGGGCGACCGTCACTATGGATTCCGTATTTTACGTACTGTAAAAAACCGTTTCGGCTCATCATCGGAACTCGGTATTTTCGAGATGAACGCAGCAGGACTGCGCGAGGTGAGCAACCCGAGCGAGATTTTGCTTTCGCAGAGAGAAGAGAATGTAAGCGGTATCGCTGTCGCTGCCATGGTAGAAGGTCTTCGTCCTATGATGATTGAGACACAGGCTCTTGTCAGTACCGCGGCATACGGCACTCCTCAACGTAGCTGTACAGGCTTTGATACTCGACGTCTCAATATGTTACTCGCTGTCTTGGAAAAAAGAGCAGGATTCCGTCTCTCAACAAAAGACGTATTCCTCAATATTGCAGGAGGATTGCGCGTAGATGACCCAGCCATCGACCTCGCTGTTATGGCAGCGATTTTATCGTCGAATGAAGACATCGCGATAAGTAACAGATATGCTTTCGCCGCAGAAGTGGGACTCTCTGGAGAAGTGCGTTCTGTCAACAGAGTGGAAGCACGTATAGCTGAAGCAGACAAACTAGGAATGGAAAAGATATTCGTTTCTAAATATAACTGCCGTGGACTCGATACTTCGAAATACAATGTGGAAGTAGTGCCTCTCGCTACGATAGGGGAGTTGATAAAGAGTTTATGAGTCTATAAGTCTATGAGTCTATGAGTTTATGGGTTTTGGGGTGGGGTGAGAATCAAAGATAATTGTTTAACCTTAAACTTAAAATTTATGGAAAGAAGCATAGAAAATTTGTTTATATGGAAAGAATCTAGGGTTGTTGTAAATGATATTTACTCAATGATGAATAATTGCAAGGATTTTTGTTTTAAAGATCAGATTCAAAGAGCGGCAATTAGTATAATGAATAATATTGCAGAGGGTGCTGAATCAGGAACTGATGCTAAATTTGTTTCGTTTTTAAAAATAGCAAGAGGTAGTTGTTCAGAAGTAAGATCAATGTTGTATCTTTGTGAAGACTTTAATTATTGTAATGAAGAAGAAAGAGTCATTATCCAGAATCGAATAAAAACAATTACAGTAGGAGCTTTTAAACTAATAAAAAAATTGAATAACAAATAATTCGAAACTTATTTTAACCATCCCCCCCATAACTTATAGCCTTATTGCCTTATAGCCTCTATAACTCCAAACAACAAGGAGCGACATTCCCCATCGTGATAGCAGCATCCAGAGATAGGCGCCACCAGCAGCTGAGAACAGAAGTAAATCTTCCAGGTTGCTATGCGATATTCCGATGTGACGATTCAAGAGGTCGTTTTCCTCTTTAGTGGTTTCTCCTTTCTCTGCTTCTTCTATCATAATGCCGGCTCCGTAAGCTAATCCTAATGTGTTGGAAACTAACCATAAAAATGCTGACTTTGGCGAAAGTCCAAAAAATATCATTACAGGTTTTAAAAATCTTGAAATGTATTGTATTATGCCATATTCGGTTAAAATCTTCTGTAATAATGTCAAAAGATAAACCAATAAAGCCATAGTGACAATATTTTTTGTTGTCCTTAAAGCCCATTGTTTTAACATCACTACAAAAGTCAGCTTTTCCTGAATAGAATCTCCCGCCATCGAAGTCTCAAAACTTCCTGGCATTATTTTATTTAAAATCCAAGCTAAAATGAAAGCCGATAATGTTCTTATAACCACTATGCTTAAAACGGATGAACCAGTCTTGTGCTGAACAGCGGTCTCCACAATCATATTGTGCGAACAAAGAACCATGACCGACAGAATAGTTGCGGCTCTGGTACTTAGGTCTAATGTCGTCATCACAGCGATGGCAGAATAGCAATTTACGAAATATCCCGAGACGTAGGCGAGGGCTGCCTCACCGGGAAGACCGAAGTGAGAAAATAAAGGAGTGAGCCAATATGAAATCCATTCGATGATGCCAAAATATTGAAGCAGCAATATGACAAAAGATAACAAAGCCATTATCTTTGTCAGCCACCAGATGGTCTTGAAGGCACTTGGCCCTGCAAGTTTTATGCAATTGACAAAACGTGACACCTTACAATTCTATAAATTACAGACGATTGACAAACTTAATGCTGAAAATACCCATTGGGCTATTGCTTGAATAATTATTGGAATCAAACAAAGCACCGTTACCAAAATAATGTTCTGTTGTTATTTCGTAAAAATTATTTATACCAAAAGTATATTCCAAACCAAGGTGTATTTTGTTGAACGAGATGCCAAGTTCAGGAGCGAAAAACAAACCGTCGTCAATCATATTGATTTCATAAACTGTATAATTGTTGTGATTGGTTGCTTTATAGGCAAATGATGTTGATGCAGGCTTGATGTTGATAAGGTATCCTACGTTAACGCTGTAATATGGAACAAATTTGGATTCGCCTATGGCAATGTTGCCTCTAAAGTTGACAAATACAGGAACTTCTATAGCGACATCTTTGGTGGTTTCCTGTGTTAAAGTGACGGCCATCTGTTCATCTATCATCGTACGATGAGTTCCCATAAGACCAGCCCCAAAACCTAAAGAAAAATATTCGTTATATGGACGACTGTATATGCCTTTGACAGAAATATTAATGTCGTTCGTTTGTGTTCTGCCTAAAGAAAAGTCAATGTAACCTTCATGTTTGTTTTGTGCATTGGAAATATTGAACAACACGAATAAAGAAAAGAGTAAAGCTAATAATTTTGTTTTCATAATAGATGTTATTTTAAATTTTTGCAAATTAAATATTAATTTTTTGATATTTCAAGAGATATTTATAGTTATTTTCAGACGAAAATGTTAATGAAATTATGTAAGATTTTCTTAATTTTTATTTACAATTTATTGATTTTTAATAAAATAAAATTTTTTTTTGAGAAAATGTAAAATTTACAATTTTTATTGTAGTAATTTTGCACGTGCGAAACGTTGTTTGTAACGTCTCAGTTTTTGAATTAAACACATTTATATATATGGTAAAGAATTTAGTCATAGTTGAGTCTCCTGCCAAGGCAAAAACCATAGAAGGTTTCTTGGGTAAAGACTTCGTTGTGAAATCAAGCTACGGTCATGTTAGAGATTTGAACAAGTCAAACTTGAGTTTAGATATGGATAACGGTTTCCAGCCATTGTACGACATTCCATCGGACAAGAAGGCGCTGGTAGCCGAATTAAAGAAGTTAGCCGAGGGCGCCGAAATGGTGTGGCTCGCATCCGATGAGGACCGTGAAGGAGAATCTATTTCATGGCACCTTTTTGAAACATTAGGATTGCAAGATGATAAATATCGTCGTATTGTTTTCCACGAAATTACAAAAACCGCTATAAACCACGCTATCGACAACCCTCGTAAGATTGATATGGACCTCGTTTCTGCGCAGCAGGCACGCCGCGTCCTCGACCGTCT
Organism: Bacteroidales bacterium; assembly: GCA_045615125.1. Lineage (GTDB taxonomy): Bacteria > Bacteroidota > Bacteroidia > Bacteroidales > F082 > Limimorpha. Next base: position 958 of record JAZLEF010000121.1, on the reverse strand, counting down.
CGTGGGTTACGAATTATCACCGCTTCTTTGGAAGAAAGTGAAACCAGCTCTCTCTGCAGGTCGCGTCCAATCGGTTGTTGTTCGTCTTATCGTTGAATGTGAAGAAGAAATCAAAAACTTCAAACAACAAAGCGCATTCCGCGTAACAGCGATATTCACTTTCACCATCGACAATCACGAATATTCACTTTCAGCAGAATTGCCACATCGTTTTGAAAAAGAAGAAGACGCTCACGCTTTCTTGCAAAACTGCAAAGATGCTGCATATAAAATCAAATCTGTCGATAAGAAACCTCTTTCAAAATTACCAGCTCCTCCATTCACAACTTCTACATTACAACAAGAAGCTGGCCGTAAATTGGGTTTCTCTGTCAGCAACACAATGAGAATTGCTCAGCAGCTTTATGAGTCAGGTAAGATTACTTACATGCGTACCGACTCCGTAAACTTGTCGCAATTTGCTCTCATGTCTGCAAAAAAAGAAATAGAAAACCTCTATGGACCTCAATACGTTAAAAATCGTCAGTTTACTACAAAGAGCAAGGGTGCACAAGAAGCTCACGAAGCTATCCGCCCAACATACCTCGACCAACAGACAATAAAAGGTACTGCCGATGAACGTAAGTTATATGAACTCATTTGGAAACGTACTATCGCTTCTCAAATGGCAGAAGCTCAAATTGAAAAGACAAACGTAAGCATAGAAATATCTAATTCTGACAAAGAATTTACAGCAAGCGGTGAAGTCGTTTTATTTGACGGTTTCTTGAAAGTTTATACAGAAAGCACAAGCGACGAACAAGGTGAAACAACCAACTCTATGTTGCCTCCACTCATCGTTGGTCAAGCTCTCGACTTGGAAAAGATGGAAGCTCAACAAAGATTCACACGCCGTCCTCCTCGTTATACCGAATCAAGTCTGGTTAAGAAAATGGAAGAACTCGGCATCGGACGTCCT
>JAZLEF010000120.1:0-22477 GCA_045615125.1 Bacteroidales bacterium | reverse complement strand
GGTCGAATTCGACCCCCTTTTAAGCGAAGCCGGGAGCAATTCTTTCACAATGAGTCCTAATCGATGGGTTGAACTAACTAATGCAATTGGTCTATTTACAAAAAATGGAGCTGGAGGCGGAACATACGCACAACGAGATATTGCTTTTAAATTCGCAAGTTGGGTTTCAGTAGAATTTGAATTATATCTTATTAAGGAATTTCAACGTCTTAAAAATGAAGAGCAAAAGTTATTAGGATGGTCTGCAAAAAGAGAATTATCTAAAATCAACTATCACATCCACACTAGTGCTATTAGAAGCCACTTAATTCCAAATGTAATCACAAATTATCAGGCAAGTATCATTTATGCAGAAGAAGCTGACGTACTAAATGTTGCATTATTTGGCATTACAGCAAAAGAATGGAGAGAGTCAAATCCCAATCTAAAAGGTAACATCAGAGATTACGCTTCAGTAAATGAACTTATATGTTTATCCAATATGGAGAACATCAACTCAGTACTTATTGATGAAGGCATCCCTCAAAGTGAACGTCTTTTCAAACTCAATAAAATAGCAATTCAACAAATGATTATTTTAGAAAATAATACAAGTAGAGAAACTCTTAAATAAAATATAATCACTATATTTGGCACAAAATTCTTTACTTATGAAGCACATATATACATTTATAAGAAGCATCGTTATTGTTACTTTTTTCGCGTTTTCATCTAATATACACTCACAAGAATTGACAGTAACAAATAGGAACGAATCTAGTTTGTCATTAAAACTCACAATTGAAGAATACGACATCAAAGAAATTAAAAATGGCAAAGAATTACTACACGAGATAAATCTTAACAGTATTATAATTCCTAACGAAAAAGGCAAGCCTAATCTTCCATCCGTCAATCGTTTCATCGCAATACCTCAAGATGGCAATGCCAAGATAATAGTAAACAGCTATAAGAAAGAAATAATCAAGGATATTAATATCGCTCCATCCCAAGGCATTGTTTCAGAATATGACACCACGAGCACCCGCTTCAAAGATTCAGACATATATTCCAAAAATGAACTTTATCCATCCACGATAGTCTCACTGACAGAAAGCATGTATTTGCGAGGAGTCAAGGCTTCATGTCTCAACATCACTCCTGTTCAATATAATCCTGTAAGCAAAGAGCTTGTCGTCTACACCGAAATTGATTTAACTATAGAATTTGATGGCGACACTAAAAACTATGGAGACGAAAGACTTCGTTCTCAATATTGGGATCCTATATTACAACATAACATATTAAACTATAGCAGCCTACCCAAAATAGACTACGCAGCGAGAATGCAAAGATGGATTTCCAATAATGAAGAAGGAGCAGAATATATCATTCTAATTCCAGATAATGAATCGTTGAGAGAACAAGCGCAACGACTTGCCGACTATAGAAACAAACAAGGTATTATCACCAAAGTATATTCTCTCAAAGACTTAGAACAAAAGACACATGAAGACATAAGAGATTGGTTTATCAACGCATATAACAATTGGGATATAGCTCCTGTTGCCATTTGTATGTTCGGTGATTATAGCACAAACCCTACATTAGGACTTCCTGCTTTTATTTTTAATTTCAACGAATTTGAAACATACATTAGCGACCGTCCATACGCAGATGTCGACAATGATAATATACACGACATAGTAATATCCAGAATAAGCGCGTCAAATGCTGAAGAAGCTAAAATCATCGTTGACAAACAGATAAATTATGAACAAAGCAATCCTGTCATGGATGAAAACTTTTATAAAAGTCCAATAATGACATGTGCATATCAGAAAATAAAGTGGTTCCAAATCACAGCAGAAAGCATCAACGGTTACCTTAGTTCAATAGGCAAAGACCCATATAGAGTTAACATGAAATTAAATATCGAAAATGATTTCGATGAAATGGTATGGTCTACGGCAGACCATACAGAACAGATACTCGATTACTTCGGCCCTAATGGCTTGGGTTACATCCCAGAATATCCATACGAGACTGGCGAGTTCATTGATTATCATGAAGACCAGACCTACCTTTTAAATAAAATCAGTCAGGAGCCAGGATTCATTTTACAAAACCGTGACCACGGATGGTTTAACAGCTGGTCTTGCCCACCTCTGTATTCAAGCAAATTACAAAACCTGACAAATTACGGCAAATTGCCTTTCGTACTTTCCATCAACTGCGGCTCTGGAGCTTACGACCAAGACAACTGTATGACAGAGACATTCATGAGATTGGAAAACAGAGGAGCCGTCGGTGTGATAGCCGCATCATACGAAACTCACACCTACAGTAACGACTCATTCATCTGGGGAATCTGGGACTACTTCGAAAACGACTTCCTACCCGACTTCGGCACTACTGTCGAGCACAACAATAATTATATGCCTGCCTTCGCCAATGTGTCGGCTGTACATTTCTTATATCAACAAAACTTTCCCAACACTTACATTAACACTCGTGCACTCACCAGCAATCTATACCACGCCCATTGCGATGCATTCTTACAATTATATTCCGAAGTACCTCAGGAAATGGAAATAACACACGACGAGACTTATCTTATTGAAAACAATAGTTTCAACATAAAAGCTCCAGCAGGATCCAGCATCGCGCTATCAGCTAATATGTACGGCAAAACGGAAGTCTTAGCAATAGCAGAAGGCAACGGCACAATGCAAACGATAAACATCCCTAAACATATCAGCCTTAACGATGAGATGTTCGTAACAGTCACAAAGACAAATCATCTGCGTTATGAACAAAACATCGACATAACAACAAATAAGGCTTATATCTCAATAGAAGATTTCAACTTGTATGAAAACAATCACGAATTGATTTTTAATCAAGAAACATATATCGACTTCAAATTAAAAAATATAGGAGCTGAAAACTCTTCCAACATCAACTTATCATTAAAGTGCAACATGGAAGGTGTCAACATCTCGAACAATAATAATAGTGTGAATGGCATCAATTTTGGCGAAACTATAAACCTTGAAGATGCATTCCTTATTAACATTACAGAAGGATTGCTTGACAATTCCACGTTTACATTCACCCTTATGATAGAACATGACGGAATAAGCTACGAGACTAATTTCGATGTACTCATCGATTCTTACAACTTTAAAATCATCGACTTCAACGCAATAGAACTTGAAGGCAATGGCAACAATATCATCGACCCAGGTGAGACTGCAAAACTCATATTAACGATAGAAAACAACGGCAATTACACAATGGAAAACATATATGCAAATTTAATAAGCAACGACAATTACCTCAATATTCTTTCTAATGATGTTGCCGTCAATTCACTGAACATCGGGGACAAAACAAATATAGAATTTGAAGCTTTCATCAAATGGAGCATCATGCCAGAACCCGTTTCATTAACATTAGCACTCAATATTGACGGCTGCAATACAAGACTAAATTTCAAACAGATATTAGATACGTTTTGTGAAGGATTCGAGAATTACGAAATAGACAACAATATTTGGCAAAACAACTCTGCAAAACCTTGGTATATCGTCAGCTACAAACCATACAAAGGTAATTATTGTCTGCGCTCCGGAGATATTGGCGATGACGAATTTACAGAAATAAGCGCGACAATAACATCAACCAAAGATCAATATATATCTTTCTTTTATAAAACATCAACAGAAGATAGTTGGGACAATTTCTATTTCAGCATAGACAATGAGAACAAACTATCAATAAGCGGAGAAAATGAATGGCATTACGTCAGATTCAACACAACAAAAGGCACTCACACCTATACTTGGAAATACGAAAAAGATATGGGAATAGCAGGCGGTTCCGACTGCGTGTGGATTGACAACATCAGCTTCCCTTATTCCAGTTTCACAAGTATTGAAGAGAAAAACGACTATATTTTCAACATATATCCTAATCCAGCTAAAGACTATATCTATATCGACATAGATGAAAACTACAATCAAGATTTCCATATCAGCATCTACAATTCTTTAGGAGTTAAGGTCATGGAAATGAGTAATAGAAACACCATCAATATAGAGAGTCTACCTACTGGAATTTATTTGATAAATGTAAAATCAGAGCATTTTAGTCAGACAAAGAAATTCATGAAAAATATATAAACCTATAAAAATTATACCTATGAAACTCTCTTTTAAATTCATCAAAAATTTTGTATTTATCCTATTATTGTCATTATGTACTAATTTATTTTCACAAGAATTGACAATTACAAATAGGAACGAATCTAGTTTGTCGTTAAAACTCACCATCAACAATTACGACATCAAAGAAACAGAATCAGACAAGGAAGTATTCCATGAAGTTGTGATAAAAAACATCGACGTTCCTAAAGATAAAGGCAAGCCTGAGTTACCGTATGTCAACAGATTCATCGCTATTCCTCATGGCGCAAAGGTGAAAATTGTTGTCAACGATTTCAAGAAAGAAGTCATCAAAGACATCAATATAATACCATCTAAGGGCTTCATCTCCGAATACGATTCATACGAAAATCGTTGCTATAAAGACGCAAGTATTTACTCAAAAGATGAATTTTATCCCAAAGAAATAGTGTCGTTGACCGACAAACTTATGATAAGAGGTATTGATGCCATAGGATTGATGATTTCTCCAACACAATACAATCCAATATCTAAAGAACTGATAGTATATTCAGAAATCAATATCACAATAGAATTTGAAGGCAGTGAAGAATCGTACGGAGACAACAGATTACGTTCTCCATATTTCGACCCCATTCTGCAACATCACATCCTAAATTACTGCAGTTTACCTATCATCGATTACAGCGAAAGAATGCAATCGTGGATTAGAGACGATGCCGAAGGTGCTGAATATGTAATCATCATTCCCGACGACGAGTCGTTTAGAGAACACGCAACAAATCTCGCCAATTATAGAAAAAAACAAGGCATCATAACAAAAATCTTTTCTTTAGGAGATATTAATGTAAGCACTAAAGAAGAGTTGAAAGCATGGTTCAAAGAGATATTCAACACCTGGAGCATCCCTCCTGTCGCCATCTGTCTGATGGGCGATTACAGCACCGACGTCAACAAAGGAATACCTTCCTTCCTTTATGAACCTGAAACAGATGAAGTTGATGATGAATATTACTCATCCGACCGACCATTCTCAGATATTGACGACGACTTCTTGCCCGATATGGTTTTATCGAGACTATGTGCTGCCAATTCTGAAGAAGCTAGAATAATGGTCAAGAAACTTATTGAATATGAGTTTACAGACCCTGTCATGGATGAAGATTTCTACAATAGTCCTTTGATAGCTTACAGTTTCCAAACTGACAAATGGTTTCAGATATGTGCAGAAAGCATTAACGGTTTTCTTAAATCTAAAGGTAAAATTCCTATTATTCTCAATGAAATATATGACTACGGATATGACGGAGTAACATGGTCTATTGCTAACAATACAGAACAAGTCCTTAATTATTTTGGTCCCGATGGCTTAGGATATTTGCCATCAACACCAGATGAAGCAGGAGGTGTTGAAGAATATCAAGAAATGGATGCCGTTATCAATGTTTTGAATCAAGGAACATTTATTGCCGTACACCGTGACCATGGATGGTACGACGGCTGGGCGTCTCCAAACCTAAAAAGAGAAAATTTAAACCTACTGAACAACGGCAAAAAACTTCCTTTCCTAATGTCGATAAACTGTGGCTCTGGAGCATTCATGACAGCCAACTGCTTTTTGGAAGCCATTATGCGTTTGGAAGAACATGGTGCAATTGGCGGCATTGGAACGTCATGGATAAGCGACTCTTTCTCCAACGACTCATTCACATGGGGACTATGGGACTTCTTCGAAAACGACTTCCTTCCTGATTATGGCACACCTATAATGAACAATAACAATTATATGCCTGCTTTCGCTAATGTCTCTGCAAAATATTTTTTATTTCAACAAAACTTCCCCAACACATATCAAAGCACCCGCGAAACTACCAGCAACATCTTCCATGCATTATGTGATGCTTTTTTGAATCTATTTTCAGACGTACCTCAACAGATGGATGTAGAACATGACGAGACTTACAATTACGACAACCAAACACTTAACATAAAAGCTCCACAAGGTTCAACAATATGCATTTCGGCAGAAGGCAAAGACAAAGTATATATCGCCAATGTTGCTGAAGGCACAGGTGAATACCAAACGATAAACGTATCTGATATAGTTACTCCAAACAAAACATTGATTATCACTGTTACAAAGAGTAACCATTTGCGTTACGAAACAACTGTCCCAATTATCACCGACAAGCCTTTTGTAAGATTCGAAGACTTTAACTTTTACGAAAACTCTGATGAATTAATATTCAACAAAAACACATCTATTGATATTAATTTAAAAAACATCGGTGCTACAAACAGCTCTAACATCACTCTTTCTTTAAGCTGTGATTCTGACAAAATACATATAACAAATAACAATAACACCATAAACGCTTTGGCTGCTAATGAGAGCATAACTGTAGATAACGCCTTTAATATAAGCATTGACGACGGTTTAATAAATTCCACAAAATTGCTTTTTACATTGACAATAGAACATAACGGCAACACATACAAGGAAAGTTTCTTCGTCAACACCAAAGCTCCTATCTTCAAAATAACAGAGATACTTTCTGTAGACGAGAATGGCTGTATCATTAAAGACATCAGACCTGGAAAATACTTCAAGATAAAAGCTAAGGTATTAAATTGCATCGACGTCACAACAAACCCCGTCAATATTACTTTATCGTGCAATGATGGCGTCCTCGACATAATTGACGATGAAGTCACGTTTAACCAAATAGAAGGAAACGATACCGTAACGGCAGAATTTAATATATTAGCCACTGAAGCTATAAACGAAGTAGTATTTTCATCACTAAGTGTCAATGTCAACTCAGGTATCTACACTGACTCTTCTGATTACTCATGCTTCCTCCATCTGATAATAGACGATTTTGAAAACAATATAATTAACGATAGTTTATGGACTTACGACGGATGGAAGATAGATTCTGCTCTTGAGGAGAAATATGGCAAATACTGTATAAAAAATTCTAAAAATTCAGCTACTATTGAAACAGAATATTATGTACCTTTTGATGGAAAAATTTGTTTTAATCACAAAGTCAGAAAATCATGTAGATTGCTTGTTTATATAGATGATAAAAAAGTTTCAGGAATAGTAGGTGAAAATATATGGAAAGAATTTAAATACGACATAAGTCAGGGATTGCACAAGTTCAAATGGGAATTTCAAAAATTCAACGGCAATGATGCTGTTGCATATATCGACCATATACACCTACGAGAATGTGGTTCGTCTATTCAAGAATCTGCTATAAACAACAAAATAAGCATTCATCCTAATCCTGCTAATACATTCATCAATATAGACATCGACGAGAACTACAATGGCGATTTTCATGTCACCATATACAATTCTTTAGGAGTTAAGGTCATGGAAATGAGTAATAGAAACACTATCAATATAGAGAGTCTACCTTCCGGAATGTATTTCATTAACGTAAAGACAGAACATTTCAATCAGACTAGTAAGTTTTCGAAAAACTGAGGATTTTAGGAGTTAGTAAACTCCTAACTCCTAACTCCTAACTAATCAAAACCTCCGCCGCTCTCATCGCTTCGGCAGTGACTTCGGCGTTGGAAAGCATCTTTGCTATTTCCATTACGCGTTCTTCGCGAGTCAGAGTTCTGATATTGGAGCGTGTCTTTTCATCAACGACGTCTTTATAAACAAAGAAATGATGTTTCGCCTTACTTGCCACTTGTGGAAGGTGTGTGATACTTACGAGTTGCAAGGTCTCTCCCATCTCGTTCATAATGTCACCGAGTTTAGATGCGACTTCACCAGAAACACCTGTGTCAATCTCGTCGAATATCAAAGTAGGTATATAATTATTTTTCGCAGCAATGCTCTTAATCGCGAGCATCAAACGTGAGAGTTCTCCACCTGATGCAGCCTTCGCCATATTCTCAGGAGCGTATCCTTTATTAGCGGAGAACATGAACGTTACGACATCCGTGCCGTTTGATGTAAATTCCTCGACAGATTCACATTTTATTTCGAAGACACCGTATGGCATCGCGAGCAGACGAATAATCTCTGTTACATCTTGTTCAAAATGTTTTTTAGATGACAATCTTCTCTTATTTAACTCCTTGGCTTTTTGTCGCAAAGTCTTTTCCTTTATCTCAACTTCCTTTTCCTTGTCTGCAACAAGATTATCTATATTATTGAAGTCATTGACTTTACATCTTATTTCTTCTCTAAGTTCAAGAAGTTGTGCATAGTCATTAAGATGATGTTTCATCATAAGACGCTGAATCACATCATAACGTTCTTGAAGCGATTCCAGCATAGAAATATCCATCGAATCGTCTTGCAATTTATTCAAATCAGAACAGATGTCTTTCATTTCTATCTTAACAGAATTAAGACGTTCTGACATGGAATCAAGTTCTGGAATATATTTCTTTAACTTATCCACATTATATATCAAAGCATTGATGCCATCAAGAAGAGAAGCATCGTTATTTTCCATAATTGTCGTGGACTCGATAAGAAGTCTATGTATTTCCTCCTGATTCTCCAACATTTCAATACGTTGGGATAAATCTTCGTATTCGTTATCCTTAAGTTCCGCCTTTAAAAGCTCATCGAGCTGAAACTTAAGATAATCGTTTTCATCAATATTATTTATTGCTTTTCTACGAAGAGTCTCAAGCTCATTCTTAGCCGAGACATATTCACGATATTCCTTTTTATATTCTGAAAGCAATTCCTGGTTGTTGGCAGCATCATCTAATAATGAAAGCTGGAAATCAGGGTTGCACAACAACAGAGAATCGTGTTGAGAATGAATATCGACGAGATATGAGCCGAGTTCTTTTAATATCTGCAGAGAGACTGGAGTATCGTTAATGAAGGAACGGGATTTTTTCTGAGGACTAAGTTCACGGCGAATGATACATTCTTCGTCATAGTCGATATCATTTTCTTCAAAAAAAGACTTCAATCTCTCGTTGTCTTTAAAAAGGAATGTTGCCTCTACCACACATTTCTTTGTGTCATCAAAGAGTATATTAGAGTCGGCGCGGTTACCGAGCACGAAGCCCAAGGCTCCGAGCAATATCGACTTACCTGCTCCCGTCTCACCTGTTATCACCGTAAATCCATTATCAAAATCTATTGACAATGAAGCTATCAAGGCATAGTTAGATATTGATAATCTTTGTAACATAATTATTTTCTACCAGTAAGAAGTTCTTCGTATTCTGAAGCGTGAGCTGGGTCTATTTCTCTAAATATGTTAATAGCTTTTGTCTTATCTTGCTGTGAACCTTCTGAATAGATGCTTTTCCATTCATTACGTTTGGTATCATTTAATATCTGCAGGAAGAACAAGTTAGGTCTTTCTTTATATGCTTGTTTGAGATATTCCAATGACTTTGTTATTGCGGCTTTACCTTCATCTTGTTTTGTTGACATCTTATCCAGACCAAGACGATGGTATTCGTACATATATTGACGTATTGGTTTATACGCATTATTTACCATATTTTCATTTAACCAATAACGATTTTCTCTATCATCGAATGCTTTCCATCCCGACTCGTTTGCGCTTTGTGCAGATGTAACTATTTGTTCTGTTATTTTAAAGAAAGGGTCACCTCCATAAAGGCCGAAGCTATCGAAATAAAGGCCGAGAGCATAATACGCGTAGAATGCGAGAGTCGAGGTTAGATTTGACGTGTAAATATTTTCAGCGAAATCGAGAGGTTGTGACTCAACGTATTCAAACATAAAATCGTTGTCGATATGATTGAACAAAGGAGTGCTATAGTTGGTTTTAAAGGTAGGACGGCGGAGAGCGATATTTAACTCAGCCTCTATAATATTACCATCTTTTTTTGTAATATTAACCACCATTGCTCCTTCGATACGTTCTTGAGGCTCGAACTTAACATTAGTCCATATTCTGTTGTTCATAAAGTTAAGTATAGCTTCCTTCAGTGATTCGTATGCACGTTGGTCTGTTCCTTCCACGCGTGCCGACGATACAGTCACATCGATATTAAACTCCTGAGCTTGGACCGACTTCAATCCGAGCAAGGAGAATAACAATATTAGTAAAAGACAAGTTTTTCTTTTCATATCAGTTTATATATTGATAGATGGCGTTCAGCACATCCAATGCCACTTCATTTTTAGGTTTAAGTTCAAAATCTGTAACCTTATCATCTTTAGTGATGATAGATATTTTGTTAGTCTTGGTTTTAAATCCGACGCCCGACTCATTCATCACATTAAGAACGATAAGATCAATGTTTTTGGTATGCAGTTTTTTCTTCGCATTATCCAGGCCGTTTTCTGTTTCCAATGCGAAACCCACCACCACCTGGTTTTCTGTTTTCTTGTTACCCACAGATTTCAGTATGTCGTCAGTCTTAACAAGTTTGAGTGTGAGTGTATCGTTATCAGGATTTTTCTTGATTTTCTGTTCTGCTGCTGTCTCCGGACGGAAGTCAGCCACAGCTGCGCTCAGCACTGCTATATCTGTTTTTGGGAAGAATGACATTACCGCGTCATACATCTCCTTAGCCGATGTCACTGGTAACACTTTGATATTACTTCTGTTTGGCGATATATTAGAAGGGCCTAATACGAGTGTCACTTCTGCGCCTTGATCGGCGAAAGCACGAGCTATCTCAATGCCCATCAATCCGGAGCTATGGTTACCGATGAATCTTACTGGGTCTATTGCTTCGTAGGTAGGTCCTGCTGTTATGAGGACTTTTTTACCTGTGAAGTTACGTTTGGTTTGAAAGAAGGCTTTTATTCTTTCATAAATTTTTTGAGGTTCTTCCATTCTGCCTTCGCCGCACAATCCGCTGGCGAGTTCGCCCGATGACGGTGCCACGAAGATACATCCTCTTTCTATCAACGTCTTGATGTTTTGTTGTGTAGCCTGATGTTTATACATGTCGAGGTCCATTGCTGGAGCAAACATGATAGGACATTTTGCCGAGAGGCATACTGTGAGAAGATAGTTGTCGGCCATTCCGTATGCCATCTTCGCCATTGTGTTTGCCGATGCCGGAGCCACCACAAAAAGGTCGGCCCACAGACCTAATTCAACATGACTATCCCACTTGCCTGTTTTTTCATCGAAGCCGTGAGACAACACAGGGTTACCGCTTAGTGTTGACAAAGTAAGAGGCGTGACGAAATCTTTTGCAGATGGTGTCATCACGACTCTTACATCGGCGCCGTCTTTCTTCAAGAGACGCACCAAAAGAGGAATCTTATAGGCGGCAATGCTACCTGTAATTCCTAATAGAATTTTCTTTCCGGTGAGCATTGTAACTCCTCCTTATCTTAAAAATCTCCTTCGTTTTCCTTGTTAGGATTACGATAGTAAATACGGTCGTTTAAAAATTCATTGACAGCTATCAATGTTGGTTTTGGCAACTTTTCATAATATTTTGCCACTTCAATTTGTTCTTTGTTTTCAAAGACTTCCTCAAGACTGTCGTTGCTTGTTGTGTACTCTTCAATCTTTTTGTTGAGTTCACTCTTCATCTCAGCAGCGATTTGGTCTGATCTTTTTGCCATGATAGCTACTGTTTCATAGATGTTACCTGTGCCAATATAAAACTGATCTTTCTGACGTGTGACACAAGTTGTCTCGGTGTTAATTTTTTTAAAATCCATTTATTTAGCTTTAAAATTTGTTAATTCATTCTTTATTTTCTCTACCAATGGTTCCAACTCAGCAATATATTTGCTGTCTGGATACATGTATGTCAATGTGTTGTATTTTTCCAATGCCAACTCATAACGTTCACGTTGTTTTTCTGAAACACTTTTTTCAGCATAATTATAATATGTCAGAACCATGTAGTTCATTATCTCTTCTCTATGCGATGTCATAGGATTTTCCTTGATGAATCTTTCAAAACTTGTTATGGCAGCCTGAAACTCATCCATCTTGTAATACAACATACAAGTGTTAAAATCCTTTTCCACAATCTTATATCTCAATGTATCAATGAGCTGATTTGCGCTATCAACCAAAACACTGTTAGGATACAAATCCACAAAACTTTGGAACTCACTTATAGCCATATATGACTCTTCCTGATCTAATGAAATGTTTGGTGATTCTAGATAATAGCAACATGCGCTTCTGAATAATGCGCCTTCAGCATTCTTTGCGAAAGGAAAATTGACTACATATTTCTTATAATAGTGACTAGCCAGTGTATAGTCATTCATATTGTAATAACATTCGGCTGTATAATAAGCTATCTGTTCTGACTCTGGCTTACCTCTATATGCTGCCTGCAACACATCAAAAAGCTGCAAGGCTCTGTTGTAGTCTTTACTCTCATACATCGAGAGTGCAGTCTGATATTTCAGTTCATTATCAGTACTTTTGAGTAATTTATTATAGCTATTACATGACCCGAAAGCCATCATAGCAACCAATATTATCGATATAAAAAACCAATTTTTTCGCATAGTGCAAAAATACATTATTTTATCGTTCAAAAAACGTATTTCACAATAAAATATTATTACAAAATCACATTTATTCTACAACAATTTTTTTCATCATCTGTTTTCCGTCAACGTTGATATTTAAGAAGTAAAGTCCGTTGTTGACGTCATTGAGTTTTATCTCGAAAAATGTTGTCTGTTCATCAGATTTTTTAACAATTTGACCATTGATATTTGACAATGTCCAATTTATTTTTTCACCTTCAACATTCAACACAACATTAACCATATCGTTGGCAGGATTTGGATATATTGTCACATCATCGTATGCTTTCTCATTTATGTTTTCGCAGTCAATAACATAAACACTTACACTCGCTTCTTTAACATTTTCACCATCATTCACTGTCACTGTAAATATATTTTCACCCAATTCTGTTGGTGTTGCTACGGCTGTCTGTGCATTAGGATTATCGAACAATTCTGCTGGTGTCCAAGAATAAGTATATGCACCTGATCCACCTTCGACATTGGCATATAAACTTACATTTTCTCCAATGCAAATTGTATCGTTGTTAGCCTCTGCTGTCATCGTCATTTCACCGCCCACACATCTTATCACGGCTTTCCAGCCACTTTCGTTCATAGCATAATCTGATAAGAAACGGAATGTTAGCGCTCCTTCTGCGTTTGTAGCTGTATATGTTCCAGCGTTGCCTCCGCTCAACACAGCGAGACATGGCGATGTTGACACTGTACTGCCATCAAAAACTCTAAGGATATCGTAATCTGATTCTGTATAAAATTCCAGGAACTCCACTTGTATCTTAGCTCCATCAGTACCAGGTTTAAATGTCATGACATGAACTTCATTGTCAGGATAGTTATTTGACGGACCGCCTGAATCGTAGAACAAGGCATTGCATGTTGTCACTGTTCCGTCATACATGTTATAAGATTCAACTACATCAATATAATTTCTCTTTGTTAATGTCTCAACATCGCCATCTGAATTTGACACGGTGAGTGTTACATCATATTTTCCTGCTTGAGAATATTTCACTATTGGATTTTGTTCGCTTGATGTAGATGGATTTCCGCCTTCAAACTCCCAGCACCAGCTAACCACATCGCCCCATGTTTCATCTGTAAACTGTACATTAGTTCCCAAAGATACTGTTGTTTCTGAAGCAGTGAAATCAGGAATCAAACCTTCACCTGACTCGAGTTCCACATTCAAGTTCGTTGTCTCGCCATCCTTGACTGTAACGACATATTGTGCAGGCAAATATCCTTCCGATTTAACTTCTACAGTATAAGTGCCAGCTTTGATAGGACGATGATAGTTTCCGAGAGGCATCTGAGATTCAACGATGGAATAATCATGGTCGTGATTCAATATTTTGATAGTCGCTTGCAGAGGTTGTTTTGTCTCAGCATCTTTCACGGTTCCATGAATACCATACAAAGCCTGGTTCATATAAACGAATATCGAGTTGTAGTTATAATCCCAGAATGATGGAAGCTGTGATGCAGAAGGACATTTTGTTGTTGAACATTCTATAGTCACTTCACGACATTGATGATAATAGTTCATATAATCCTGACGGCCGCCTCCAATAGTGTACCAGTCAGCGCCGTTGGTAATTCCATTTTCCTCGTCTGTCATATATGTCGGATCTGTCGACTGAGCTGCATCCTGTGCCATGTCGGCATATTCACGGCTTACGTATTGCCACCATGCATCGTCGGCGTGACGAGTATAATTGTTATCCCAAGGATAATTCATAACCTCAGCACCTCCATGATAATGAGCTGCCATTGTAAACTGATAATTTTCAGCGAACTGCATAAACCATTGTGTTTCCAATGCATAAGACTCATTGTCAGGATGTGCTCCATCAACAGGATCTGGATAATTACGGTTCATATCGATGCCGTTAGAGTTATAACGGCTTGCTCCGCTAACTGTATGATTCCCGTTCTTATATGTTCCATCAGGATTAGCATTAGGACAAATGAACAAATCTAGATTGTCGATAACATTCTTCACCTCAGGCAAATCTTGACGTGTAAGAAGATGGTCGATGAGACGAAGCATCATAATATAACCTGTTGTCTCATCACCGTGGATTGTAGAGCCATACAAGAATTTAGGCTTACCATCGCTGACGCCATTATTGATTCTAACCAATAATATTTTACGGCCACTTGGGAGCGTACCAAGCTCCATCAAAGAACAATTTTCAGAATATGTTTCAGCAAACTCTTCCATCATAGCGACATACGCTTCATAAGTTGGATACTCATCCCAGTCATATTCAGCGCGAGTTCTGCCATCGAACATCTTATGTTCTTCCATCATTGAAGGAGGTGTCAAAAGAGTCGATTCCAAGCCAAATCTCAAAAAGTCTTCATATTGTCTATTGTTAGCGTATGCTATCACCGTATTGCCGTTCACCTTATCAACAGAGACGATTTCAGCTATCTCTTTCAGCAATTTTGCATCTTCAATTTCAAAACTGAAATAGAATTCATTACGCTGTTTCATCATTGATTGAAGGTCGTTCTGTTGTCCAAAGACATTCAATGAAAAAACAGTCAAGAACAAAAAGGTAACTATTGTTTTCATATTCATGTTATTATTCATTATACATTATTTTATATTCTTGATTCAAATCATTTTCAACTTTGTCGTTGACTGTCACCAATGGAAGTCGGAGAACATTTTTACAAAGATTCTGCTGAGCCATTAGACATTTTATTCCAGCTGGATTGCCATCAGCGAAGATAAGATTATTCATATTAAGCATCTTATAATGAAGAGGAAGTGCAGTCTTGACATCGTCATTCAACATAGCTGTGACCATTTTGCAGAACATATCAGGATAGCCGTTAGCTGCTACTGATATAACGCCTTTTGCTCCGAGAGCCATCATAGGCTGTGTCAAACCGTCATCACCAGAAAGCACATCAAAGTCGCAAGGTTTATCGCGCAATATCTCCATGATTTGTTGCAAATTGCCTGACGCTTCTTTTACTGCTATAATATTATTATGTTTCGCTAGTTCTACGCAAGTCGATGCTTGAAGGTTAACGCCCACTCTACCTGGCACATTATATAAAACCACAGGAACTGGTGAGTTGTCGGCGACAGCTTCGAAGTGAGCCTTCATGCCTCTTTGGTTTGGTTTATTGTAATAAGGCACCACACTTAAGATTCCGTCTACGCCAGTAAAATCTTGATTTTTGATATTTTGGAGCAATGCCATCGTGTTGTTGCCGCCCATTCCCAACATAACAGGGCAACGTCCATTGGCGACTTTAATTATGGTTTTCAGTACGTTTTCTTTTTCTTCCTGTGTCAATGTTGGAGCTTCTGATGTAGTTCCTAGAGCGACCATAAAGTCAGCTCCATTTGACAAAGTATATTCTACTATATTTTCAAGTGATTTATAATCAACAGAAAAATCTTCATTAAAAGGAGTGATAAGAGCTACTCCTGTACCGACAAAAGGATTAGTTTTCATTTTTATTTCCTGATAACATCATTAAATATTTATATATTATTTTCAATCGTTCGGTATTATTTTTCTCAATACCGTAATCGATAATAAGGTCGTGCATTTGGATATTAACATCAGAATGTCCAATTTTAAACGAAGAATTTATGCATGAGACGATATAGTCGTTAAGCATATTTTCATTATTGTTAGACATATTAACAAACATTTCATCCGAGAAAGACCTTAACGACATCTCTTTATCTTTTTTCAGAATGCCCAGCCTACCAAAATCTTCTTTAAGTATAAAAAACATGGAATCATTCTGAAGGATGTCATCCGGCAAGGTTTCACACAAAATCACAAATCTCATTTTATGAGGATTCAATGAAGACTTCACAAATTGCTCCATTGTCTTAATATCTTTTTTGTGATTCTCATCTATCAAGATTGTCATTATTGGAGATTTATTAATGTCAGGAAAACGCAACAATCTTTTTTGTTGTAAATTCCTCTTAATGTTTCTCTTCCTAAAAAAAAGTATTAATGACTTAAACATTTTTCTACATTTATCTTGCAAATATACATTTTTAATACTAAATATTGGCAGATTTTTTTCTTAATATTTTTTATATTTGCGATAATTTTAATCGTCATAAATTATGAAGGTCACAGTATTAGGCAGCGGCACATCACAGGGTGTTCCTATCATCACTTGCAATTGCGAGGTATGTCGTTCCAACGACCCAAGAGACAAGCGTTTGCGAACTTCCATCCTCATTGAATCGGAAGGTACGACAATATGTATTGATGCAGGTCCCGACTTCCGTTATCAGATGTTAAGAGCCAATGTCACAAGACTTGACGCGATTTTAATCACACACGAGCACAAGGACCACATAGGAGGCTTGGACGATGCTCGTCCTTTGATTTTTGTACAAAGAAAAGCCATGTCGGTATATGCTTCACTGGAAGCTCAAGAAGAAATCAAAAGAGAGTATTCATACGCTTTTGTAAATGAAGACGAGAGGTATCCCGGCGCACCTGCCTTTGAACTAATAACAATTGACGGCAGTCCGATAAAAATCAACGACTTAACTATAGAACCCATAGAATTAAGACACTTCACATTAAAGTCTTACGGTTTCCGAATCGGCAATTTCGCATACGTCACCGATTTGAGCGAGCTATCGGAAGAAGCATTTCAAAAACTCATTGGTGTGGAATACCTTATAATTGAAGCATTAAGAAAGAAAGAACATTATTCTCATATCAACCTTTCCCAAGCAATAGACATCGCACAAAAGCTGAATGTCAAAAAGGTTTGGTTCACACATGTCAGCCAGGAAATGGGGAAGGCTGCCGATGTCAACCCTACACTTCCCGACAATATGATGCTAGCATACGACGGATTGGTGATTGAAATTTAACGAGGATTTGAGGATTTGAGGAATTAAGGTTAAAATTTGGGGGTTATATAAATATAGATAATGACACAAAAATAAAAGTTATGAAAGAAATTATATTTGAATTAAGAGAAGGTGACGAATTCATTCCTTTGATTGCCTTATTAAAAGCAACAGGGCTCGTCGATTCAGGAAGCATGGCACAGGAAGTCGTGACCGCTGGTCTTGTAAGACGTAATGGCGAAATAGAATTACGTAAACGTGCCAAGATAGTATCAGGCGACACTATCGAATTTGAAGGTTACTTAGTTAAAATAAAAAATTGCTGAGATAGTCTCAGCAATTTTTTATTTATAATTATTTTCATCCAAGAACCATTCTTTATACATAAGATAGCCTTGAGCATTTGAATGAGCCATCTGTCCTACTGTTTCAGAAGCGTCTTTCACTTTCTTTGCCGGTACGCCAGCATACACGCCAGGCTCCAAAACACTGTTACTCAACACCACACTTCCAGCAGCAATAACGGTATTGTCTGGTATCACTGCATTATCCATCAAGATAGCACCCATTCCAACAAGCACGTTATTACCAACTTTTGCTCCATGTATGATAGCATTATGTCCTACTGAAACATCATTACCGATCTCACAAACAGATCTCTGATGTAAGGTGTGCAACACAGCACCATCTTGAATATTAACTCTATCTCCAATTTTAATGGTATTCACATCACCTCTCAGAACTGCGCTATACCAAATACTGCAATCATCACCCATTGTCACGTCACCTATTACAGCGGCAGTCTCTGCTATAAAACAGTTGTTACCGATTTTTGGTTTACAACCATTCAATTCCTTAATTAAAGCCATATTATTTTTTAATATTTATATTTTAAGTTTTATGTTATGCACGTCTATTTTATCAGATTTATCGCCACACTCATGTTCTGAACATACTATTCCTGAGTCTGTTATTTCACCTTTGAGATATGACTCAACAAGCTCATCAACATTACCAGAGCAACCGCGAATCACATTGATATTATGAGCATTGAGCTTGCTCTTGGCACCTTCACCCATATTACCAGCAAGCATCATAACCACACCCATTTCCTGCAAATCAGCAGCGACACCTGATTTACATCCACATCCTTGAGGCGATGCCATTGTCTCACGACTAAACACTTTATTATCTTCTATTGTAAAAATAGTGTAATGGTCACAATGTCCAAAATGATCATCTACACTTTCATCTCTTGTTGGAACAGCAATTTTCATCATATTATTTTTAATTTTTCAAAAGATTACAAAGATACATTTAAAATTATTCAAAACTACAATCCATTATAAGATTTGCTTCTCTTCCTTCAAAAATAAAGTCTTTCATCTTCTGCATGTATGGTTCTGTATGAGAAAAGAAATAAAACAATCCATCACATAGTGAATTCAAGCCATCTTCTCCAGCAACAGTTTTGTCAAATCTATGTTTAGGACATTCTCCGTGACATAGCTGAAAATACTTACATTTAAAGCACTTACGAGGAAGCATGTTTCTCTTGTTTATCCCGAACTCTGTCATCTTATTCGACGACACTATTTCATGTAAGGATATTTCATTAATATTCCCAAGTCTATATTGAGGATATACAAAATGGTCGCAAGGGTAAATATCTCCATTATGTTCAACCACCGCATTGGCTCCACAAGTCTCGGAATAAACACAAGTTCCAGGATTCACTCCACAATAGTTCGCCAGTGTTGAATCAAACAGATTCACGAAATAAGTCCCGACATCATTCTTGACCCAATAGTCAAAAATATCGCACATAAACTTAGCATATTCCATCGGATCCACCGACCATGGTGCGAGTTCCGAGTTCTCATCATCAGGAGAGACAATATTCTTCGTTGTTCCGATATATTCAACAACAGGCATGAACTGCATATAACGACTTCCTATCTTTTTCATAAAATCATATACTTCAAGTCCCCTACCCTCGCTAATTTTATTAACGGTTGTCAAAGTATTGAAATCGACGCCATATCTATGTAGCAGTTCTATTCCTTTCAACACTTTATAAAAGGTGGAAGCATCGCCTTTATCTTTTCTATATCTATCATGAATATCTTGCGGACCATCAATAGACACGCCTACCAAAAATCCATTATCTCTAAAAAAAGATGCGAAGTCGGCATTCATCAAAGTAGCGTTAGTCTGTATAGTATTAAAGACTTGTTTGTTAGCTCTATATTTATTTTGTATTTCAACTATAGACTTCAAATAATCCAGACCCAGAAGCAAAGGTTCACCTCCATGCCAATCGAATGTTATCGTTTCGGCATCGTTAATCTCAAGATATTGCTTAATACATTTTTCTAGGACATCCAACGACATGACGTATTCTCTGCCGTACATTTTCTCCTTGTCAAGATAATAACAATATGAGCATTTCAGATTACACACGGAGCCGATAGGTTTAAACATCATATTAAACTTTAGCGGTTTGGTGATTCTAATAGCATCGGATAAAGTTAGGCTGCTTTTCACGATTCACAATTTACAATTGAATTTATCGATTTATGATGTTTTATTTAAAGCTAAACAAGTCTGAATCAGTCCTTGACGCCTTCATCAGAGAATCAAATTCAGCTACTTTTTCTGGGAATTCATCAGCCAGATTATTTTGTTCCGAGACATCATCAGCCAAATTATACAGTTCTATTTTGCCATTATTATGAACATCATATTTCACAGCTTTCCAGTCGCCCATTCTTATAGCTTGTCTTCCATTATTTTCATGGAACTCCCAATACAAATAGTCATGTTTCTCTTGATTATCATTTCCTATCAATTCAGGAAGATATGAGATACCATCTAAGTTTTCAGGTATTTCCGCATTTATTATATCCGCCACCGTAGGCAAGAAATCCCAGAATGCCGAGATATGTTGTGACTTGGTATTTTCCTTCACCATCTTATTCCATTTAACTATGAAAGGAACTCTTATTCCGCCTTCATACAAGTCGCGTTTATATCCTCGGAGTTCACCATTGCTATTGAAGAAATCAGGATCCGCGCCGCCCTCAATATGAGGTCCGTTATCAGATGTAAATACTATCATAGTATTATCAGCTATCGCAAGGCTATCCAAGGTAGAACATATCTCACCTACCTGTTTATCGAGGAGAGATACCATAGCTGCGAAGGTCGCATGAGTATATTGTTGAGAGCCATAGCCTCCATTTTTATAATACTCTCCTTCGTCACAGCCATGATATGCTTTTTCTTTTTCAAAGACTGAATCACCGACGAATGGCAGAAGCTCTTTTTCAGGCACCTTCAATTCCGCATGAGGAATCACAGATGTGTACCACATAAAGAATGTAGTATCCTTATTATCTTTTATAAAATCGAGGGCTTCTTTATGTATTATATAAGGTGCGTAATCATCTTCATTTTTACCCTGATTACCATCGAGCATTATTTTCTTGTCGTTATGCCACAGATGATAAGGGAAGTAGTTATGAGCCTGACGTTGACAATTATATCCGAAGAACTCGTCTACGCTTTGATTTTCAGGAGCGCCTTCTGTGCCAGGAGCACCGAGTCCCCACTTACCAAAAACCGATGTCTTATATCCATTATCTTTCAGAAGTTTGAATATGGTATATGTATCAGATGGCAATGGATGTTGTCCTTCGACTGGTATCTCCTTGTTACCTCTGATGACAGTATGTCCTGTATGCTGACCTGTTATCAGGCAGCTTCTTGAAGGTGCACTAACTGAAGAACCAGAATAATGCTGGGAGAACAACATTCCTTGGGAAGCCAGTTTGTCAATATTAGGAGTAGGAAATTTATTTTGTCCGAGGCACGACAGATCAGCATATCCCAAATCATCAGCCAAAATAAAGATGATATTCGGATTATCTCCTTGTCCTTCATTCTTATCTACGCCACCTACAGCAGGTGCACATGACGACATTGTCATTGCCGCGGTAGCTACTGGCGAAAACCTCAAAAATCTACTTCCTATAACTTTTTTCATAACTACCATATTATTTCACAAAGATAAATATTTTGCGACAACAAATCGTAACAGACCAACAAATGACATTATAAATATTTTATCAAAAGCAGTTCTTCTTCATTTATAAATCTATATGCATAATCATAAACCACTCTATAACATCCATTCTTCCTTGTATAATATACATTTGTCAGCATTTCAAAATCGAAGCCTCGAGCAACGAGTTGCTGTTTCTTCAGCTTCGTCTTTTTTCCTTTACACAAAACTTTCAAGATGTCTCTGTTACAAAGCAAAGAATCATTGATATTTCTAATCAGAGAAGATTTGTCTTTTTTTATTTTGTAATAATGATTGTTACGGCAACTATCGTCGCAATATTTTTTATCTGCGCGACCCAACAATTCCTTACCGCAGTAGGAACATGTCTTGACGTCATACATCATGTTCATCAATTTGAGAAGACATATTCAATTATATTAGCTCCCATTTTAAGAGCTTTAAGGCGAGTCTCTTCCGAATCGTAATGCACTCTTTGATCTTCCCAACCATCACCGAGGTCACACTCGTATGTCAAAAGACAAATTATCCTTCCTTCATATATCAATGCGAATGCTTGCGGAGATTTATTATCATGTTCGTGTATCTTTGGCAAGCCATCAGGAAAATGATATGGTTTTTGGAATATAGGATGAGAATATGGCAGCTCAACCCATTGCAATTCAGGGAATGCCTTTTGCATCTGACTCATAGCATAATCCTTAATTCCGTAGTTATCATCAATATGAAGGAAGCCACCTGCAAGCAGATAATTTCTTATATTCTCAGCTTCTCTATCATCGAACACCACATTGCCGTGACCCGTCATGTGCACAAAAGGATAATTAAAAATATCCGGACTGCCAGCATCCACGGTC
>JAZLEF010000119.1:0-22408 GCA_045615125.1 Bacteroidales bacterium | reverse complement strand
TTACAAGCAAGGCAAGCTGGTTAAGTTACCATTCTTAGGTAGTCAATACTTCAACTTAAACGAATAATATATGGCAAGAGTCGTAAGTAAGAGTATAGCCATCATTGGTGAAGGGGAGACAGAATGGTTCTATTTTGATTCCCTACGTGTTGCTTGCCGTTTCCCATTCAAGGTGGCTCCGGACTTTCCGCAACATAGCGACATCCGGCATGTCTTAAAGTTGGTAGAATCATATATAGCCAAACAGTATGACTATATCGTCTGCCTGTTTGATATGGATAGGTTGTATCAATATCCTTCAGAGATGCAACGGTACCAAAGTGCAAAGAAGAAATATAGTACAAAGAAGTATGTTGGACGAGTCATGTTTATTGAGACTAACCCATGTACAGAATTTTGGTTCTTGTTGCACTTCTTGCCAAATATGGTGTGCAAACACTATGAAAGTTATGAGCAGCTACTTCCGGAATTACAGAAGTATATGCCAGGATACGAAAAAACTAAGCGTTATTTCATTCGCATCAATCTCTATAAGTATCTTACTGAGAATGGTGATTTGGAACGAGCTGTCCAAAATTCTGAGAAGTTATGTCAGTTGTGTAAGGAAACTCCAGAAGACTTGAAAGCGTACTCTGAGGTGTACAAGGTTATAACTTTACTAAACACAATATAAATATACGTAAGCAAATGGCAAAGAGCAAAAATTTCTCCATTTATCTTTTGAAGAATGGATTTGATGCACGAAATTCATTGAAGGAAGGTCAAAATTTAATACTTCTTGAGGAAATGGACACCCATATACCCCAAGATGGAATAATGTATTATGGGCAAAATCCTACAAGAACTCCATGGTGGAAAGAATATTGGGGAATCAGCCAAGAGCTGTATCAAACTTCAGTAAGTGCAATTGTGTTTTTACCTGTTAACGGCAGATGGTTTGCCATAGCATTTGGAACAAGTTACCATAACCTTAAAGAGAATTCTTATGAGTATGACTTTGGGCTTAGAACAACTTTAAATACATTAGACCCTGGAAAAATTAAATCCACAGATATATTAATGCCCGAAACAGCCAAAAGACAGCGAATTCAAATTCCTAATGCTTCTAGTTTGACTTATTTTGATTTTAACACAGATGAGTCTATTGTTAAACGATTAACAGGAGCGGTCAAGGAAGAGTATAGAGACTTATTACGCAATGCTACAGGTTCAAGTAATCTTAGGTTTTCTACAGCATGTGAAGCTTTTGAATTGACTGAATTATGTTCTCGTTTGCTTGAAGTTTATTTACGAAACGACTATGAAGAATCTTTTCCTGACTTGCATAACATTACACCTATAAAAGATCCTGATATAATAAGTGCTCTTGAAACCAAATTATTGACGGCTTTTCAAGAGGAATCAATAAATCTCACATTATGCATACCTGATATAGTTGACTATTCAACAAATTTTAAGGTAAAATATCGTGGTGCAAACAAACAATCTAAAGAATATAATGATGTTTTTATAGGAAATTATAGGGAATATCTTAATGAGCGACAAATAAACGTTGATGACATTTTATATTTTTCTAAACATTCGTTATGTATCTTAGATGAAAACGAAAACATATTACAAGAGTTCTCGATTTATAAGTCTTTATTGTTCGATTGTACATACAATGATAAAACTTATCATCTCTGTGATGGTTGCTGGTATGAAATAAATACAAATTTTATCGAAAGGCTCAGAACGGAGCTGAATCCTCTATTTGCAGAAACTCATAATGTACTATGTGAATGTAATGAAAAAAGAGAGGATGATTATAATCTAGATGCACAACGTAGTTCCCCAAGAGAATATAATGTTTATTGTCTTGATAAACGTTCTATTGCACCTCAAGGGCAACGAAATGTTGAGCCTTGTGATTTGATTGCTATAAAAAACAATGCGGTAGAACTGATACATAATAAAATTTCAACTCGATCAGCATCTTTAAGCCATTTGTTTAATCAAGGGGTTAATTCAGTTATACTTCTTCGACAAAATGACGAAGCAAAAGCTAAATTGAAAGAATTAGTTGAACATAATCCAACCTTGGTAAAAAAAATTAATAATGATCAATATTATGTAACGTATGGAATTATTTCAAATAAGAGCAGGGATTTAAAATCAGATGCTCTGCCATTATTTTCTCGTATAAGTCTTCTTAGATGTGTTAAGACCTTAAGATTAATGCAAATTTCTACAACTGTATTTCTTATTAAAGATAATGTTGACAGAAAATGCTTAAACGAAGAGTAGTTTATAAAAGGCTATACACTTTGTATAAATAGTAAAATTTTAAATATGTAAAATGTTACAGATGCAATTGCACGCTTACTTGCATTTGTATAAAAGTTTGTTGTAGGAAAGCAAATAAGTCCTATAAAGGTGGAATCACCCACCAAAATATAACTGCAAAATAACTTTTGGATGGTGGTTGATGGTAAGATAAAGTGCTGATTCTTGTAAAATGTGTAATGATAAAATATGTGTGCTAAATTTGCCTTATGAGTGTTTTTTAAAATTTTGTGATAACTTAATTGTTGTCAATTAATATATACACTGTGTTAATATTGGTAGTTGGTGAGTTTGATTACTTGTATAATAAATATACAAAATATGAATATCCCAATCAACATGCAACTTCCTGAAATTTGGCAAGGAGGGTTTATTAAAAACGAATGGGGAATCTTATTGATTTTATGGTTTGAAAGAACAGGAGTGTTATGGAATAATAGAAATAATATCCTTGTTAACATTCTTATATGATGATAGTATTAATTGTATCATATTTGATGCACTGGAATGACATTTGCATCCTAAATTTCAATCTTTTTTCCTGAATGATATTAGAAAAATTGCTGGAGTTCCTAAAATAGAATAAGGGAAGATGTTATTTTTAATAATTACATATTTTCCTTATTTTCTAAATATTTGTTCAATTGAAAATTTGCAGCAGAACCTCAAGGTCGTTTGTTTCAGATGTTTCAATTTAAATAATAAGTAGATCAAAGATATCTATTGTAAGATAGAAGGTTGATTATATGTTTTAATAATAGTGTATATCTTCTAATTTGAATTGTATTCCAATTAATTCTTCGTTGATGAAATACAGTTTCACATCTCTCTCAAAAAAGTTATAGCAAGTTGCTAAGCCTAAAGGTATTGAAACTTTAGAAATTCTGTAAGGCTCATCTCTGTATGCCATTAAACACATATCTACATTAAATCCAAAACGAACTTCACCGTGCTGTATGAGATTAGCAATTTCTTCACCCCATAATCTTTTGGCAATTGTATAAAGATTATTAAATCGCTCGTTCATTTCTTTTGCCATCTGTTGTTCCAAAGAATGATATTTTTCTATGTTAAGCTTATTTTCTATATCTGAGACAAACTTCTTTGATATGCCATTTTCAACCATTATATATACACGCATAAGGGTATCTTTCATATCAACTCCATATCTAAAATAATCTTTGTTTGTATTTTGCTTCAGAACTAGATATAAGCAATAATCATTATCAGCTAGAGTCCCTTGTATCTCTTTGCTATTTCTGATTCGACCTATCAAACAATTTTCTGATATAACCATATCTTCAATTATACAACTCGCTGAATAATAATTGTTCATTGTATTCATAAACATGGTTTCAAATTTAGTTATACCAGAACCGTATGTATCAGAATTAGGGTTGAACCACAACCTATTATAATTAGTTATTCTCCATAAATCAACATTACTCTTATGCGAAGGCTCGTCGATTGATTTGATAAACTTCGCATAATTCATAATACCACTATATACCCATAATTCTTTTCCTAACAATTTTTCTTTTATATATAATAATTCATCTTGATCGTATTTAGTAATATATTCATTCATACGTATATTAAAACTTATGTCTTGGTTCCGTTTATCATGAAGTACCTGTAATTGCCAAGGAGTCAAACAAACTTCCTGGCTTTTATTCTTTTTTAAGTAGATAAGTACTTTGCTATTGATGTATGAAATAGAATCTAGAGAATAATTGTCTATAGCTCTAATGTTAGAAGCAAATTGCTCTGATTCTACATACTCTATATTTATTGAATTTATATAATTATTGATATTGTCTAAATCATAAGCATCAATGAATACATCAGTTGTATATTCATCAATTGAGCTATAATTATATGATGATATACTAGATTTAGTCGTTTTATTGCTTTTTATAAAAAAATCAGTAAAAGAGGGTATTCCCTTGGGTTCGTATAATTTGTTTGGTTTATATTTATTAAACTTAAGACCAATTGTAATTCCATCGTCTCGTTTAAGTTTTAATACGAAACCGTCTGACAATAATGTATCCTTTGCATTGAGGTATATTAAATCTAACACCTTAAACGAGTGATTGAGATACTCACTTTTAGGAGTTTCTCCTGTGTCATTTGCCGATAGGAGCCATTTTTTTGAATATTTATTATGGTTGATGGCTTCTTCAACGTAAAAACAATTTGCGATATATGATTTTGATGGTTCTGTAAATACAATACTTTTGCCAACAATATTACTAGGGTGTATCAATGATACCCCCGTAGAGTCAATTGGATAATTAACTCCTAGAATATTTAATGACGTACAACAAAGAAAAAGAATCAAAAACAATAATTTATAGAATGTTTCTTTTGCATATTTTGTTTTGTTATTCATAATACAAGTCTCCTATAATTTTATAACATTTTTACTATATTTCTAAATCCGAATCTCTCATTGAGTTTATCTATGTCGCTATCCTAATCTTCATCATCATTGAATACTAGATGAGGACTATGGTGATTATTTCCCCTTGAGCGACTAGCTTTTGATGTTATACTTTCAGATATATCCCTAAATATATTATTTACAATCAATTCTTTATGCAGTCAATCACTTTCCGATGCAAAACCTTCCAAATATATTATTTAGGACATCGCCGCTGCTGATCTCGCCGGTGATGCTTCCTAGATAGTATAGGACTTCCTTCAAGTCTTGAGCTACAAACTCGGTGGAGAGTCCAGATGTCAAGCCTTCTTTTACTTTTACCAATGATTCCGCTGCTTTTACCAATGCTTCGTAATGGCGTAGGTTGGTGACTAATACCTCGTTTTCGCCAACAACCAAGTCTCTACCGTAGAATGCGATGTTTCTCTTTAACTTCTCAATATCTTCGTCATTTTTGGCTGAGATGAAATCGTATTTGACGAGGTTTCTGATGTCGTAGCAGTCTTGTCCTGTGATGCTGTATTTGTACTCGTCAAGCATATAACCGCCGTTGTTTTCTATGTTTCTCTCAATAGAAGTACGCAAGTTGTTTATAATAAATTCTGAGTCCATCCACATGGCTTGTTGGTTCAAATCTACTTTGTTGAAAATCAATATCAGCTTTTGCTTCAATAAGTTAACATTGTTAATTATAAACCTTGCTGATTTAAAATATGTGTCTGAACCTTGATTTAAATCGAGGAGTCCTAATACGATGTCGGCTTCTGATATTTTCTTGAAGGCGCGTTCAATACCGATTTTTTCTATTGTGTCGTTGGTCTCTCTGATACCTGCTGTGTCTATGAATCGGAATGTCTTTCCGTTGATATTCAAAGTCTCTTCAATGGTGTCGCGTGTTGTTCCAGCGATGTCGGAAACGATGGCTCTTTCTTCGCCGAGCAAGGCGTTGAGCAAGGTGCTCTTGCCTGCGTTAGCGTCACCTACAATAGCAACAGGCGTACCTCTTTTGATAGTGTTGCCAAGTCTGAAAGAATCAGTGAGTTTCTGGATTTTTGCTGCGGTTTCGTCAACTAAGTTGTTGAGTTTCGTTCTATCGGCGAATTCCACGTCTTCTTCGCTGAAGTCGAGTTCGAGTTCCATCAAAGAGGTGAGGTCTAAGAGCTTGCTTCTCAGCACTTGCAGCTCTTTTGAGAATCCGCCTTTGAGTTGGTTCATCGCTACACGGTGTTCTGCTTCGTTCTGTGATGATATGAGGTCGGCAACTGCTTCAGCCTGAGTGAGGTCCATCTTGTTGTTGACAAACGCTCTCATAGTGTATTCGCCTGCTTCTGCCAATCGCGCGCCGCTCTGAATCAGAATCTCTAAAATCTTGTTCTGAATGAAAATAGAGCCGTGACAGACAATCTCGACAGAGTCTTCTCCACTATATGAATGCGGAGCCTTGAAGAAAGTAACCATCACATCATCAATGACTTTATCCTTCAAATCGGTGATTTCGCCATAATACATTCTGTTTGGAATTACAGCATCTTGTGTCAATTTTTTCTTTCTTATAAATCTTGAAAGTGCAATCTTATGACTGTCTTTTCCCGACATTCTAATCATTGAAACTGCTGCTGTTCCTGAAGCGGTAGCTATGGCACAAATGGTGTCCTTACTCAAAAAACTCATATCTTATCTTTTAATTAAATGAAACTCAATTTCTTCAGCCTTGATATTCTTGGCAATTATTCTTTTATCTTTATCTAAAATGTATATCGTTGGTGTAGTCTTTATATCGTATTGAACTGCAATATCTTGACTTACATTATGATAATTTTCTTCACTTATGTTGATATGTAAAATCGTCAAATCTTTTTGTCTGTTCTTCACTAATCCTAAAATGCGTTTTTCTCTGATACATTTCTGACAATCAGGCTTGTAGAAAAATAGGATAGTGTTTTTACTGTCAATTTCCGATAAGTCGATTTGCTTTCCTTCATCATCGATATATGTGAAAGTAGGAGCGAGGCGTCCAATAGTGATTTTCCTTAATATATCAGCTCTCTTAACAATCTCACTTCTGATATTTTCCGTTAAATTGTTGATTTCCAATTTTGAAAAATAAACGTCTGACAAGTGTGTGTAAATTATATCGTTATCAAAATATTTGGAATATAAATACCATAAGATGTAATCTCTCACATCATGATCGATTAAGTCTTGTGGAATGTCTCTATATCCAGCTGTTGTTCGATTTATTAGATAATCAATTTTTTTAAGAATAACATCTGTACTTTGTTTCGACATATAATTGTTGAAATAATCGTCTAACTTATTCTTTAACAGACGTGTATTTAAGATACGAACGTCACTAAGACTCATATCATCAAAATAATGGTCAATTATATATTGCTCGGATTTGTTTTTATATTCTTGTGGGACAATGATTTCCTTGTTGTATCCTATATATGTTCTTAGAAATGAATTTCTATCTTTAATTTTTATCGATTCTAAATATTTATTGTGATTTAATTTTATGGAATCTATTTTTCTTGCATTGTCTGGAAAATACTCGATTTCGCTCTCTAATGCTTTGATATAAAGTCTGTTGTAATTGGTTCTGTTATAAATGTCGAAGTACGCCGAAGTCTCTTTGCTACCTTTAATAATATAGGTGTCGTTTTTCATCAAATCTCCAACTGTAATTGAGAACTTTTGGTCTTTGCCTAATAATATTTCAAAAAGAGGATTCAAATTATTGTCAGACAGGATATAAATGCCTTCATCGTAATTGACTTCTTTTGTGAATGTTTTATAATCTGAAGAATAAGAACTTGTATCGATTACGATAAATGTTTTGTCACTTTTATATTTGAGAAGGTAAAATACGCTGTCTTCAATATTTTCAATTTCAATACGAATTTTGACTTGCGAAACTAAGCTCGTATGTACAAATGTTAATAAAATTATGAGTAAAATTCGTCTAAAAATTGAATTCATTATTTTTTTATTTAAAAAGTGAACAAAGATACTCAGAAAATTTTTTTTATCCAAAAATAATCTATACTTTTGCTCCCGAAACTAAAAATGAAACCTTTTATTATGAAGAAAGTATTTTTATATCTCTTCTTATCTTTTGTATTTCAGTTAATTGTGACTGATGATGTCTATTCTCAAGATGAATATAATCTGAGAGTCGCTTTTTGGAATCTGGAAAATTTCTTCGATCCTCTTGTTGATTCAACGCGTACTTATAATGAGTTCACGGAGGAAGGTGGACAGCATTGGACAATTTCTCGTTTTTATAAGAAAAGAAACAATATTTACAAGGCAATTCTTGCTCTTTCAGAAGGCGAGCCTCTTGCTATTTTAGGTGTGTGCGAGGTGGAGAATACTTTCGTGACAACAATGTTATTTCAGGAGACGCCTTTAAAAAAACATAATTACAGGGTGATTCATTATGAAGGTGAAGATAGGAGAGGGATTGATGTCGCTTTGGCGTATTCTACCGATAAACTTCAACTGGTTAACAGTGAAGCAATTAAAGTTAGAAGTCCGGATAACAAATATTTTAGAACGCGAGATATTTTATACGCTAAGTTCTATGACAGGAAAAACGATACCTTACATTGTTTCGTGAATCATTGGACTTCACGATATGCTGGAGAAATGGAGACTATTCATCTCAGAGAAATGACAGCTCGTTTGCTTAAGACGAAAGTCGATTCGTTGATAAAAACTAATGGGTCAATTCCTAAGATAATAATCATGGGCGATTTTAATGATACGCCATTGGATAATAGTATTTTAAATGTGCTAAAGGCAAAGCCACCGGAAAGACTCTCGCCAGTTGATACTCTCATAAATGTGTTCTACGACGATAAGAATCTCGGATTTAAAGGTACTCTTAAACATCAATATAGATGGCAAATCTTTGATCAGATAATTATCAGCAACTCTTTGTATAATGATTCAAAATCATTGCGTTATGTTAAAAATTCAGCATCTATCTTCCATCAGGATTTTTTGCTGATAGATGACAATACATACGGTGGTAAGAAATTATTTAGAACATATATTGGCCCTAAATATCAAGGCGGCTATAGTGATCATCTGCCTGTTTATATTGACTTAAAATATAAGTGATTGTAAATTATAAACTTTTGGGGTTTCTTTTACAAATGTCACAGTAGCTGCAATTTCTGCATTTTGATTCGTCCTTGGTTTGAGTAAAATCAACATTGACGTCCAATATTTCATTAAAAAGGTTGAGGAACATCTCATCGCAGGTGTCAATGAAATTATCATCGTCAAAAGTATCGCTTGAGTTATTGAGAGGAAGTATTACTTCGTTCATTTTTAGCAAGCTGATGATGGCTGGCTCAATGATCTTTTCTGTATCTTGATTCATCTTTTTATACAGATATTTGTATATCAAAAGTTGTAAAGATTTATCGCTTAGATCGGAGAGTGAGTTGGCCTTTTTGGAAATCACGACATCTTTGTTATCGACGGAACCGCTTTTGTAATCTAGAATTCTTATCACTTTTTCATTAACCAAATCAATTCTGTCGGCAAAACCAATCAGATTTACTTTTGTGTCTTTGTCGATGTCAAAAGTATGGTGTAGTTTTTTTTCTAGACCAATGATTTCTATCTTGTTGTTTTGTAAAAATTTTTTCTCGTAATTGATGAAGTTGTTGATAAGGTCGTTTATCATTACTTCGCTGAGATAATTGAATCCTGTCGATGGGAGTCCATTGGCGAATTTGTTTTCTATAAGAGCATTCTGATATGAATTGTTTAATTCTTTATCAACTATCAGATTATAGATTTTATCATCAATTTCAATATTTTCAAAGTTCTTGTATAAATATTCTAATGTTGAGTGTATGATACTGCCAATCACATTAGATTGTATTAGTTCTTCAGAGGAGTTATCTTGCACGTTTTCAATGTATTTTAAATAAAATTGCATTGGACATTTAAGATAACATGAAATGGATGTGGGTGATAGTCCCTTGATTTCTCCGTCTGTGTTTTGTGGAGCGATCTTATTCTTGATTTTTTCTATTATATCTTTCTTAGGAACTCTCAATCCATAATTCTTATTTACTTCAATCTTAGGATTTTTGTATGTAGTATCTATGATATTGATGTTGTTGTTTGTCGGCATTTCGTGTATTATCTGACGAATGAATCTGCTTGGTTCGCCTTCGCCCATGCCGTCGGCTAAAGTATTGTAATAAATATTGATTGTCTTGGCATTTTGAAGCAATCGGTAGAAATGGTATGCGTAAACCGCTTGTTTGTTTTTATATATTGGTAAATTGTATTGTATTCTTAAGTCGAAAGGAATCAGGCTGTTGGCATTCTTGGATTGTGGTAATATGCCTTCGTTGACACTTAAAATATGAACTACGTCGAAGTCGAGGTTACGTGTTTCCAAAAGACCCATAATCTGCAAGCCCTCGTTAGGACTTTCTAATTTTATCGACATCTCGTTGGCTGATTGTCTGTAAATCGTCTCTATCTCAGTTAGTTGTATGATAGATTCGTATTTTTCCATCAACTTGTGTATCTTGTTGAAAATACGTTTTGCCACGCTAATCTGATTTGCAATGAAATCTTTATTGGCGCATGGCGACTCTATTATGAACGAGAGAATTTCTTCTATAAGACCAATGCAATTTTCAACGTTCCATTTTTTACATGTACAATCGATGAATTTAAAAATTCTCTTGTTTGTGAAGAAATCGCTTAATTTACTGATTTCTATATAGTAAGTCGATTGTTTTGTGAGTGAGTTTATGCTTTGGGATAGAGAAGACAATTCTTCAGAAGTGAAGATTATTTTAACGATTTCTGTCTCCAGCAATCTTTTTAATTCCCAGAAATATACCTTGTTTTCATTAGCATTGATATAATTCTGGAAAGAGAACAGATAAAGTAAGAACTGATTAACTATTGTTTTGGAGTAAGGATAACCCATTGTAACCTGGATGTCTTCATAATTGCTTGGAATAGAATTTAATACAGGTATCAATAAGGTCTCGTCCGACAATACC
The DNA here is from genome assembly GCA_045615125.1 of Bacteroidales bacterium. Lineage (GTDB taxonomy): Bacteria > Bacteroidota > Bacteroidia > Bacteroidales > F082 > Limimorpha. The sequence goes on along the minus strand of JAZLEF010000119.1, from coordinate 11,587 downwards.
ACCACAGTGTTGTCCTCTTTCTTTTCGTTTAATTTTATCTGTAGTGCATTGGTTTGTATCGTTGAGCCAGAAGCTCCTATCACATTGATTGTCTTGTCGTGGAAGTTATCGCCGATGAACATCTCCTTGATGTTTCCATGTTTTTTGAAAAATGCTCGTGCGAAATGTCCGGCTTCCTGTTTCTCGTCCTTATAATAATACTTGTCTAAATCCCAGAGAATCTCTGCTTTTCCGTTGTTGACAAGTCTTACTATAATATCCTCTTCCGTTGATGTCATGGCGTTGAAACCAGCAAATATAATCTTGTTGTTGCCAACAGTTTTGACGAGTTCTTCATCATTCATATTGGCTAATTTTCTGGTAATTAAGCCATAATATCCGTAGTTTTTTTCTGACAATCTTTTTCTTATCTCTTTATAATAGTCGATAAGTTTCTTGAAAAAATGAATGTATTTTGATTCTACTGGACTCAGTTTTTCATTGTCAGGAGTCCAGGTTTCCATGCTTTTATATTCTTTCAAATATGCGAAAAGTCTTTCTGCGTCAACATTATATTGGTCAATCTCGTCAAAGTCTTTTGCCATTTGTGATGCTATACCGAATAAGTCCTTGCTCGACGAGAAGTCGCTGGAATTCATGATTGTTAATAATTCGAATATAACATCAATGTTTTCAACGATTTGCATTTTGCTCCATGAAGACATGGCTTCTTGAATGGAGAGAATCTGAGGCAGCCAGATGTTCTTTTCTATTTTTTTTGCAAGCTCTTTTCTCAGCATCAGAGCTGCACGTTTGTTAGGGAAAATTATAGTTAAAGAATCTTGGTTTAGACTATAATTTTTATTGTTGATGATATAATCTGCTATTTCTGATATAAAAGCCATGATGATGCCTCCTTAAGTTGTTCTTGTGTTCCTAAATCAAACCAATATTTTGAGTCGGTGAATTTAGACCTAATATTTTGAGTTTTAGCTATTTCTTTATATAAATCGAAAACGTAACAAGCGTTGAGTTTAAAATCTATGAAATATTCTGGTTTTATGATGTGTAATCCACTGAATGATAATAGCTTGTAATTGTTTCTTAATGCGGTTTCTCCATCGTATTCGTTATTTTCTAAATTCAATCTTCCAACATAACAATCATTCTCGTCGAAGACTAATTTTCTTTTGTTATTACGATTTTGTGTCAGAAGCCAAGCTGCGTCTTCTGATTTGGTAAAATCATTGTAAATAGATTGAAAGTCAATGTCGGAGATAATGTCAACATTATGTATCAAAACTGCTTTGCTGTCTTTGAAAAGAGGCAAGGCCTTTATTATCGCGCCGCCGGTATTGTAAAGGAAATCTCTTTCGTCGGATATTTCTATCTCGACATTTTCATATTTTTTTGTTTTTAAAAAATCAATGATTTTATCTGCAAAATGATGTACGTTGATGACAAAATGATTGAAGCCTTGAGATATGAGATTCTCGATAACTATTTCAAGCAGAGGCTGTTTATTTAACTCAACCAATGCTTTAGGCTTTTCCGATGTTAGTTCTTTAAGTCTTGTCCCGAGTCCGGCTGCCAATATGAATGCCGTTCTTCTTTCATTCTGTTTCATAGACGTAGTTTTTATGTTGTACGACATGATTTAAAACCACTTTAATGTTAGGGTATTTCTCGTGCAATGATAATGCAGTCTTTTGCGCGAAAAATACAGAGCGATGTTGTCCGCCCGTACATCCGAAATTGACAAATAAATTCTTGAAATTTCTTTCTAAATAATTGTCAATAGACTGACATATAATGTTTTGTGTGTTATCGAAAAAATGATGCACTTCCTCTTTCTCGTTTAAGAAATTTTGTACTTCAACATCTTCACCGGTGAGTTTTTTATATTCTTCGTATCGGCCTGGATTGGGTAAGGCGCGGCAGTCGAAGACGAAACCGCCGCCGTTGCCGCTTCTGTCTTCTGGAATACCGCCATTTTTATAAGAGAAACTATTTACCACTACGGTAAGTTTGTTGTTTTCAATATGTTGGTATTTGGATAACAATGACTCCAGTTGATTTAGAACATTGGAAAGTTCTTTTGTTTCGAAAGGAAAATCGAGATTCTCTTTCAGGAAAATCAATTCTTTTAAGGCAAAGGGGATGCTTTCAATGAAATGTTGTTTCTTTTGTATTAAGCCCCTAAATCCGTAAGCACCAAGAACTTGTAATAATCTTATTAAGACAAAAGTATTGTAGTATTTGTCGAATTGTATTTCTTCAATATCCAAAAATGACGTTAGTCTGTTTTTATAATGTTGCAATAACTCATTCCTAAGTTCTGTATTTATTTGAGCTTTGACTTGATATAAAAGAGAAATGATGTCATATTGCAGCGGTCCTTTTCTTCCGCCTTGGTAGTCAATGAAATAAGTCATGTTATCCTTTACCATGATATTCCTTGACTGGAAGTCGCGGTACATGAAGAAATTGGCTGGAGCATCCATTGTATAATCTGCAAGTTGTTGGAAGTCGTGGTTCAGCCTTGTCTCGTTGAAGTTTATTTCTTCATTGACTTTCAGGAAATAATATTTGAAATAATTGAGGTCGTCGATTATGGAAGTTTTGTTAAAAGAAGGAGTAGGGTAGGCGACAGAATAATCGAGATTGTCGTGTCCTTTTATTTGAAAGTCGACGAGATTATCGATGGATTGTTTGTAAAGACTTATAGTTTCCTTGTCGTAGTTATTGTTTTTCACACATTTTTTAACATAATCGAATAAAGAAACGTCGCCGAAGTCAGATTGTAAATAGCAGCGATTATCATCGCTTACAGCTATGAGTTCAGGAACAGGAAGATTCTTTTTTCCAAAATGATTAGTAAAGACGAAGAAAGCCTTGTTTTCTTCAATGTTGGAATTATATGTGGCGATGTATGTTTTTGTTTCTGTCAATATTCTAAAATATATGCGAGATGAGCCTGATGCAGGCAGCATCTTGATGTCCACGATATTTTCTGATAAATTGTTATTTATCAAACTTATAAGTGTTTCCTTTATTGATTGAATATTTCCCATCATATTTATATTGAAAGACTACAAATTTACAAATTTTAAACTTGTATAAAAGCTAAAAAAAATATAATTTTGCGCTTAACAGATTTGAATTTGAAATATTAACTTAAATTATTGAATATTATGCATATCGATGAAAACATGGGCTTTAGCTCAAAAGCAGTTCACTCAGGAGCCATAGATTGTTTAGGCAGTGCAGTGACACCTATTTTCCAGACATCAACATTCGGTTTCAGAGACGCTGACCACGGAGCACGTTGCTTCTCAGGTGAAGAAAACGGATATATCTATACACGTATCGGCAACCCAACAATTACAGAATTAGAAGACGCAGTAGCAGCATTAGAAGGCGGTTTCGGCGGCGTTGCTGTCAGCTCGGGCATGGCAGCTGTCAACACGGTTTATATGGCATTCTTGTCACAAGGCAAGCATTTGGTAGCACATAATTCTTTATATGGTCCATCGAGAGGCGTCATGGAATCTATATATCCAAAATACGGCGTTGAGTCAACATTCGTTGATGCAACAGACGTTGAAAACGTTAAGAACGCTATCCAAGAAAACACTGCTTTGATTTACCTCGAAACACCAGCTAACCCAACAATGGGAATCATGGATATCGAAGCAATTTGTAAGATAGCTCATGAACGCAATATTCCTGTTTGTGTCGACAATACATTCTGTAGTCCATACTTACAACAGCCATTGGCTCTCGGAGCAGATGTCGTTTTACATTCAATTACAAAATTCATCAACGGTCATGCCGACATCGTTGGCGGTATCGTCGTGGCAAAAGAAAAAGAGAACTACACAAAGCTACGTTCAATCATGGTTAACATCGGTTTTAACATGGACCCACATCAAGCATGGTTGACACGTCGTGGATTGAAGACATTGCCAATACGTATGGAAAGAGCACAGGAAAACGCAATGAAAGTTGCTGAGTTCCTCGAAAATCATCCAAAGGTAGAATGGGTGCTTTATCCAGGATTGAAGTCACATCCACAATATGAACTCGCACAACGTCAGATGAAAGGCGCAGGTTCAACTATCGCATTCAGCCTCAAAGGTGGCTTGGAAGCAGGTAAGAAAATGATGAACAACGTACACCTCGCATTGTTGGCAGTATCATTGGGCGGTATTGAGACATTGATTCAACATCCAGCTAGCATGACACACTCAAAACTTAGCAAAGAAGCACGCGAAAGCGCAGGAATCACAGACGGTTTGATTCGTCTTGCAGTAGGTATTGAAAACGTCGAAGATATTATAGCAGACCTCTCTAACGCACTTGATGCGTAATTTATATAATTAGGAATTTACCTGAATTATTGATTAAAATTAGGAATTGAGACAATGTGTCTTGATTCCTATTTTTTTTTAAATGTTTATTTTTTTTTACATTAATAATTTTTATCTTTGCAGCACGAATAAAAGTATAGGTATCAACCCCAATCGAAATCCCTTAAGGGATGGAGAATTAAAATTTTAAAAATATGACTGCTAACGAACGTAATGAAATGGTAAAGCCAGAAGAGCTTAACATTATGCCTGAAGCTGTCCAAACAGAAGTGAATGTGACAGATGAGAAACCTGTTGAAGAGACAGAAGTAGTTGAAAATGTCAATGAAGAAATAGTTGATCTCGAGATGGGTGTAGATGAGGATGAAGAAAATGAAGAAGCAGAAACAGAATATGATTTCTCGACATTGAATAAATTGCAGTTGATAGAAATCTTAGAAGAGACAGTACAAGATACGGACGTTGCCAAGATAAAAGATAAAGTAGCATCCATCAAATTCAACTTCTTGAAGATATGTAAAGAAGAAAGAGACCAAGAGATGGAACAATTCATTTTAGATGGTGGCGACAAAGAAAACTACGAACATGTAGAAGACCCACTCGAAGCTCGTTTCCGCGCAGCTTTCAACATCTTTAAAGATAATAAAGCAAAATATAACGACGCTCTCGAAGAACAAAAGGTCGCTAACCTCCAACAAAAGAACGCTATCCTTGAAGAACTTAAACAGCTTATCAACTCAGAGGAAACTTTGAAGAAGACATACGATGAGTTCCGTGTTCTTCAAGATAAATGGAAAGAAATAGGACAAGTTCCAGCAGCAGAGATAACAAACCTCTGGAATAACTACCACTTCCTTATCGAGAAATTCTACGATAAAGTTAAAATAAACCGCGAGTTACGTGACTTAGACCTCAAGAAAAACTTGGAAGCTAAGATTGAATTGTGCGAAAAGACAGAAGAACTTCTTCTCGAAAAATCAGTTACTAAGGCTTTCAAACTCTTGCAAAAATATCACGACGAGTGGAAAGAAATAGGTCCAGTGCCTCAAGAAAAGAAAGATGAAATCTGGGAACGTTTCAAGAATACTACAGATAAAATCAATCAGATTCGCCGCGAACATTACTCAAAGATTCAAGATGAACAACAAGCTAACTTGGACGCTAAAGTTGCTATCTGCGAAAAGATAGAAGAACTCTTGAACGATAATATCAATAGCATTGGCGCATGGCAAAAGAAATCTAACGAAGTTAACGAACTCTTCAAAGTTTGGAAATCTGTAGGTCCAGCTCAAAAGAAACAAAACGATGACATCTGGAACCGCTTCAAAGGTTCAATGGATTCATTCTTCAGCAATAAGAAAGAATTCTTCAGCAAACTTAAAGAACAACAGTTAGACAACTATAACAGAAAACTTCAACTTTGCATTGAAGCTGAAGCTCTCGCAGAAAGCAAAGAATGGAAGAAAGCTACTGACCAAATCAAGAAACTCCAAGAAGAATGGAAGAAGATAGGACCAGTGCCAAAACGTCATTCCGACAAGATTTGGAAACGTTTCCGTTCAGCATGTGACGCTTTCTTTACAAGCAAGTCAGAACATTTCAGCGGCATCAAAGGCGTTGAAGATGAAAACCTCAGACTTAAGAGAGAACTTCTCGAACGTATCAAGGCATACGAAATCACAGCTAATCGTTCAGAAAATATGAACGCTATCAAAGCATTCCAAAGAGAATGGATGGCTATCGGTTTCGTCCCAATGAAATATAAAGACGCAACACAAGACGAATATCGTAAGTCAATCGATGCTTTGTTCGAAAAGATGAAGATAACACAAAATGAAATTTCAACAGCCGAATATCGCACTATGGTTGAAGGCTTGAAAGACGATCCAGAATCACGCGACAAGGTAAGAAGAGAACGTAACATCTTGACAAATAAGATTGCTAAATTACGTGAAGAAATCAGCGTTCTTGAAAACAATATCGGCTTCTTCTCAGGTAGCAAGCAATCAGAATTGATGCGTGCTGAATATGAAAAGAAAATCAGCAGAACCAAGAACGACATCAAAGTCTTGGAAGCTAAGTTAAAGATTTTAAACGAGCAGTAAATAATTATTTTGAGAAGCTGCACTGAAATATGTGCAGCTTTTTTTATTTTTCATGATATGGGAGCAAATACTTTTGGAACACATTTTTGTCTGACCACTTTCGGTGAATCACATGGCGAGGCAATAGGAGGCGTCATAGACGGATGTCCAGCTGGATTGTTAATAGATTTTAACATGATAGAGGAAGAACTGAGAAGAAGAAAGACGGGTGCCAGCTCGGCGATGTCGCAGAGAAAGGAATCCGACAAGGTGATTTTTCTGTCGGGTATTTTTGAAGGCAAGACAATAGGCACTCCCATAGCCTTTATGATAAAGAACGAAGACGCACGCTCTTCCGATTATGACAATATTAAAGAGATATATCGTCCGTCTCATGCCGATTACACCTATCAGCAGAAATATGGCATTCGCGACCATAGAGGAGGAGGACGAAGCTCAGCGAGGGCTTTGATGCCATGTGTGGTGGCTGGAGCTATAGCAAAACAGATTTTGTCATCGCATAATATAAGCATAAATTCATACGTCACGCAGATAGGAGAAATCAGGAAAGAACGATTCACCATGGACGAGATACAAAGCGTCTTGCAAAAGGTGAAAGATGACAACGACACCGTAGGAGCGGTGGTACGCGTTGAAGTGGATAATCTTCCTGCAGGAATAGGGGAGCCATACTTCCGTAAGTTGCAGGCTGTCTTGGCTGAGGCGATGTTTAGTATCAATGCTGTTAAGGGTTTCGAATACGGCGAAGGATTCAATGCCGCATCAATGAGAGGCTCCGAGTGTAACGATGTCTTTGTAAACGAAGGAGGCACGATAAGAACCAAGACCAACCATTCCGGAGGAATACAAGGCGGCATCTCCAACGGAGAACAGATATATTTCAATGTAGCCTTTAAGCCGATACCTACTATAATGCGTCAGCAGCAGACTGTAGATATTGAAGGCAAAGCCGTGAGTTACGAAGTGGAAGGACGCCACGACGTATGTGCTGTTCCACGAGCATTGCCCGTAGTGGAAGCCATGACAGCCATGGCGATAGTAGATGTTGGAGGCGAAAGAATCACCTCCAAGAATTTCTGATAACGTCTTCGTTAATTATTTAGAAACGACAACTTTTTTAACTATTACATCGGCGTTTGAAGTAAGAACTCTTACGAAGTAGATGCCGTTGTTGTAGCTCTCCGTGTTGACTTGTACCTTGTCGTTGTTTATTTCTATAATGTCAACAACTTGACCTATTGCATTGCATATTTCAACTTTGACGATGTCTTCACCTTCGATGTTAAAATAGTTGCTCGCCGGGTTAGGCATGATGTCGATGTCGTTTGCTGTTGTTATTTCGTTTACGAAAGTTCCGCAGTTGATGTCATATTCCAAGAATAATGGACCGAAATATTCGTCTATTCCTTCTCGTTCAACGCTGAATATCATTTCATCGTTGAAATATATCTTAAAGGAAATTTCGTAGTCATACTGACCAGCGACCCATGTGAATAGATATGTGTCAGGGCAGAGTTTCAATATGTATTCGTATACATCTTCTTCTGTTTCTGGACATGATATATTGTGAACTATACCTGTCGATTCACTTATTATTTCGATGTGAGCGTTGTTCCATCCGTCGTTGAATGAGTCGGATAATTCGAAGCGGACTTCGCACATTTCGCTTTCAGCACATGCATAGATGACAGGTTTAACAGCATTTGATGCAGGTGATAAACATTCGCCACCCCAGTTGGCTCTTACTATAAAGTTATATTGTCCTGGTTCTAAGTCTTCAATCTCGAATGTCGTTGCAGTGATATTATCGTAAAGAGGTTCGTCAGCAGAGTAGCTGTCGTATATTTCGTATGTTACGTCGACAGGATTTTCTGGAGCTTGCCAGCTGAGGATGACGTTGTTGAAGTCCTCTTCCGGTATTGTGTATGTCAAGTCTTTAGGACCGTCGCAATCAGCATCTTCAAGAATGATAAGAAGGCTATAGTCGGTGCCGTCGATGTTGGCAGCTGCTGTAAAAGTAGAGCCGTCGGCTGTCACGCTGTTGACGCTGTATATGGTCCATTCTGTTGCAGCTTCCAATCCTTTTGTTGCTAAAAAATCGTTGAAGGTGAGCATCTCACCGTTGACGTTGGCGAATCCTCTTCTCACGTCGGGGAAGGCTGGGAATGAAGAGGCATAATATCCGAAGGCGTCGCCGGAGTTAGTTATACAAGTAGCCGATATTGCGTTGTCTTCGCTGAACACATTATCTATTATTGTCATTTCATCGTTGACGATGTCGTATTTGAAAGCTCTTGGTGTTTCGCCGTCGAGTTTGCCGCAGATGAAGTTACCTTCACTTGACACGTTTAAAGTCTCTCCGCGGTAGTCGTTGCCGAAGTCGTGGTATTCGCCGTCAATCCAGTAGCATGGCAGCCATCCTAAATCGGCGACGCTGTGACCTGCAACAACAGAAGCGTCGTTGCTTATTGCGTTAGCTCTTGAAGATACATAGCCTCCTGCATATAATTTTTCATAACCTCCATCTTTAGTCCATAAATATGGATATGACATCCAGTTTATGTCGGAGTGCATTACCACTACCGTTGAACCGTCGTTTGTCATATTCCAAGCGTTGCTGTAGTCTATCATCATAGAAGGGTCGATGATGTCGGGGAAGTCGGGGTTCATTCCTAAGAATTCCCATTGTCTGCTTGTTGGTGACCACAGACCTGCAACGTTGACACCCATCGTCGGTTCTAAGAAATAACCAGCTACATCGCCATCGTCTGATACGGCGAATGCATAACCTTCCATTTGAATAAGACCGGTGGTTTCTGACCAATAATAACTTATATTTCCTTCAAAAGATTGTATTACGACATGACGTCCGTTGTCGGAGACATCGTATGGATAATGATATTGGTTGTCGAGTTGGATTACGATACCTCCTCTTTGTTTTAATACATTTACTTTAGGGGAATTGTCTTTTTCTGCTTTTGCACTGAAACTGCATAAGAAAAATAATAGTGCGATAGTTAGTTGTAATGTTTTTTTCATAGTTTAGATTTTAATTGTTAATCATTTTTAAGAATTCTTCTTCGCTTTTTATCTCTATACCGAGTGTCTCGGCTTTTTTTCTTTTCTCGGGTCCCATTTTGTCACCAGCAAGGACGAATGTTGTCTTTTTGGATATTGATGATACGTTTTTGCCGCCGAGGTCTTCTATGAGCTGTTTTATCTCGTCGCGGCTCATCGTCGAGAAGACGCCGCTCACCACTATGCTCATTCCTAATAGCACCTGGTTCTCGCTGACTTCTTTCTTCTCCTGTTCAAACTGAAGTCCAGCTTCTCTTAGCTTATTTATGATATTGATATTTCTCTCGTCGGTGAAGAAGTCTTTGATGGATAGTGCTATTTTTTCTCCCACTTCTTCAATCTCGGTGAGTTCTTCTACGCTGGCGTTGATTATATTATCAATTGAGCCCATTGCTTTGGCTATGAGTTTAGCTGTTGTCTCGCCTACATATTTTATTCCTAATGCGAAGAGCACTCTGGCGAATGGCACGTCCTTCGATTTCTCTATGGCGTCGATGATGTTGTTGGCAGTCTTCTCCTTGAATCCGACCTTGCGTACCGTGCCTTCGAGATTGTCGTTGTCATCAACAATAATGGTCTTTTCAAGTCCGTATATCTTGTCGTAGGTGAGGCTGTATAAGTCGGAGTAGTCGTTTATCAGTTTGTTGTCGAAGAGCACTTCCACCTTGCCTTCGCCTAAGCTCTCTATGTTCATGGCTTTACGGCTGATGAAATGTTCTATGCGTCCTTTTATCTGAGGCGGACATCCGAGTGTGTTGGGGCAGTACCACGCTGTCTCGCCTTCGGCTTTGACGAGTCGTGAGCCACATTCGGGACAATGTTCTATGAATTCTATTTTTCTGCTGTCGTCTTTTCTTTGTTTTATGTCGACGGCTGTTATCTTAGGTATTATCTCACCGCCTTTCTCCACGCTGACGATGTCGTCGTGGTGAAGGTCGAGCTGTTCTATGAAGTCGGCATTATGCAATGTCGCTCTTTTGACTATGGTGCCAGCGAGTTGTACAGGCTCTAGGTTGGCAACAGGTGTTATCGTGCCGTGACGTCCCACCTGGAAGTCGACGCTGAGCAACTTGGTGTGAGCCTCTTCCGCTTTGAATTTATATGCTATAGCCCAGCGAGGCGACTTCGCTGTAAAACCTAAAATCTCTCTTTGTTTGAAATTGTTTACTTTTATCACGATGCCATCGATGTCGAAAGGCAGTTCTTTTCTGTTGACGTCCCAGTAGTTGATGAAGTCTTCTATCTCATCAACGTTCTTGCATATTGCCATGAAGTTGGAAACCTTGAATCCCCATTGTTTGGCAGCGGTGAGGCTCTCGTAATGAGTGTTGAAAATCATCTTGTCGTCGTCCATCATCATGAAGTAGCAATATTGGTCGAGTTTACGTTTGGCCACTTCTTTAGAGTCCTGAAGTTTGATGGTTCCTGCTGCTGCGTTTCTTGGGTTGGCGAAAGGGGGTAGTCCGAGGTCTTCACGTTCAGCGTTGATGCTGTTGAAGCTGCTATGAGGCATGATGACCTCGCCGCGCATCTCGAAGAAGTCGGGATAGCTGCCTTTGAGACGAAGAGGTATGCTGCGTATGGTCTTGATGTTGGTGGTGACGTCGTCGCCTTGTGTGCCGTCGCCGCGTGTGACAGCCTTGACGAAAAGTCCGTCCTCGTAGGTCAGGCTGATGGATACTCCGTCATATTTAAGCTCGCATACAAACTCCACCTCTTCCTCTATGGTCTTTTTGATTCTTGCGATGAAGTCTTTAACCTCGTCAATGTTATATGAGTTAGACAACGACAGCATCGGGTAACGATGCTTGACGGTCTTGAACTCCTTGGTGAGGTCGCCGCCGACACGCTGAGTGGGAGAGTCGGGGAGTATCAAGTCGGGATGTTGTTTCTCGAGCTCGATAAGCTCGTTGAGCATCATATCGAAATCGTAGTCGCTGATGGTAGGCTGAGCTAAGATATAATAGTTATAGTTGTGAGTCTCTATAATCTTGCTTAGCTCTATAATCTTGGCTTTTGCTTCTTCTTTGTTCATGAAATTCTAATGATTTA
>JAZLEF010000118.1:0-36874 GCA_045615125.1 Bacteroidales bacterium | reverse complement strand
TATACCAAATGAAAGTAATCCACAGATTATAGAGTTAGTTTCACCAGAGACCACAGTGGAATCCAATATCTTGCTTTTCGAAGGCGAAGTGGAAGCAGAACTTCTTACAGAAGGCCAAGATTACGAAGTATGGTATTTAGGAAACTCAAAAGAATCTGGTAATTCTTATATTACAGAGACAAAAGAAGGCGATATCATCAAAAGTATCAGCGGTAGCATAGCAAGCCAAAGCGGAGATTTGGATGATTTAGGCTACTGCCATATTGCAATGACCACAGTGACAGCTGAGACAGAAGGCGAAGAAGTTGTCCTGTCATTGAACGGAACATTGAGAACGCAGATTGCAATAGCTCACTTAGATTTAGAAGGCATAACACAATTAAAAGGCGATGCTATTGTTGGAACAGAATACGCACTTCAATACAACAATGGAGCATTCGAATTTGCAGTTACACCAGATGCTAAAGCAAACATCACTGTTACAGATGGAACAAATGCATCATACGTTGTCTTGTTGCCAAATGCCACAGCCAATGTAGATTTGAAGAGCAACACCAGCAAGAAAGTAACCTTTGAAGGCGGAGTTGAAGCTAATAAAATCTATTACAAATACATCTCCGATATGGAATACAAACCACTTGCATGGGAAGAATATGAAGAAAACCTGATTAACGGCCACGAATACGTTGACTTAGGTTTGCCAAGCGGCTTGTTATGGGCAACATGCAATGTTGGCGCCAATTCTCCAGAAGAATACGGAGACTATTTTGCATGGGGTGAGACAACGACAAAATCTGAATATACAGAAGAAAACAGCGCAACCTTCGGACTTAGAATTTGGCAGTTACAATCTCAAGGCTATATAGACGGTGCAGGCAATCTTAACCCTCAATACGATGCAGCCGCAGCCAACTGGGGCGGCGACTGGCGCATGCCAACATACGATGAGTTGAACGAACTGAGAACTCAATGCACCTGGACATGGACAACCCAAAATGGCGTTAATGGCTATAAGGTTACTGGACCAAGCGGTGCAAGTATCTTCCTTCCTGCTGCGGGCTACCGTAGTAGCGGGTCATCGCTCTACGAAGCTGGGATCAACGGTCGCTGTTGGAGTTCTACGCCTTACGAGCGCTACTACGACGGCGGTTGCTACGACGGCGCTTACTACGACTACTTCAGTAACGGCTCTCACGACATGGGCAGCTACGGCCGTTACCTCGGTCATAGTGTGCGCTCAGTTTCTGGAGGTAATAATGCTGAGCCAGAAGAACCAGAGACACCAGAAACCCCAGACAACAACGGCCACGAATACGTTGACCTCGGCTTAAGCGTTAAATGGGCAACATGCAATGTGGGTGCAAGTAAGGCAGAAGAATACGGAGACTATTTTGCATGGGGTGAGACAACGACAAAAAGCTATTACTCAAGTTCAAACTGTCCAACATACGGACTTAGCATTTGGGAGTTACAATCACAAGGCTATATAGACGGTGTAGGCAATCTTAACCCTCAATACGATGCAGCCGCAGCCAACTGGGGCGGAGACTGGAGGATGCCAACATATTCAGCACAAAATGAGTTGTTAAATAACTGCACATGGACATGGACTACCCAGAACGGCGGTAACGGCTATAATGTAGAAGGACCTAATGGTAACAGCATCTTCCTTCCTGCTGCTGGTTATCGCTCCTGGTCATCGCTCGACTTCGCTGGGTACTTCGGTTACTATTTGAGTTCACTGCCATTCGAGAACAACGACGACTTCGCGTACTTCCTCTACTTCGAAAGCGACGATCGCTACATGGGCTACAACTTCCGTTTCCACGGTCAAAGTGTGCGTCCAGTCTTAAAATAAAAGAAATAGATAAGTACTAAAATCCGTTTAAAATAAGGATTTTGCTGCGTATAACGTATTTAATTATAATTTACAATAAGACTGCTGCTTTTAATGAAGTGGCAGTCTTTTTTTAGTAAGAGTAATATTCAGATAAAATCTTGTCAAATAGTTTTCTGTATTTTTCAGGTGTAAGAGGACTATGGAGAAAATTGTAAATTATCTCTATATATTCTTCATCAGAAAGAATTCCAACAACATGAGGGTTTTCAAATGATTTTAGTATTTTTTCTTGAGTGTTTTCTATAAAACAATAGTCAAAGGGAATAGTTGTCTCTAATGGGAAACTAAAAGTTTCATCACTTAGATATTTCTTACCAATAGGTTTGTTTGCTTCAAAAACGTATGAAGTTATTATACCGTTTCTTTTATTTCCGCCATGTTTTGGTGATGGTGTTCCAGAACGTTTTTTAGATGTTGTAAAAACAGCTACGATGTTCAAATCTTCACTTCGATATAGGGAAATAAGATATTTTGGTTTCTTTGGTGTCGTATATGAGCAAAAGCCGTATACGATGTTTTTGGCTCTTAACATTTTATTTTATATTGTATTGCAAAATTGCATATATTCTAATGCTTCATTATAGGTTTCTTCTTTTTCAGTATTTCCTTCGATAAGCTTGGTTAAAGGTATTGGTATATCCGATTTGCCGTCAATAAAAATGACATTGCTTTCTCTTATGATAGTAGACCATAGTGAATTTTCTTCGTGAGTTATTTCTGAAAGTTCGTCGGCGGTCTTATCTTTGTATTTTGATATAATATCATCAATAATACTCATTTCAAATTGACTGAAAATATCTGTTTTTTTGAGATTTTGATGTTTGTTTTGAATAGATGCCCTTACGATATTCTTTTCATTTTCGTTTTTGAAGCATTCTACATAATCAGAAAAAACTCCGTTTTTAATCTCATATATCTCAGGAGCGACTGGTCCTTTCTCCCAAGCGTAATAATCAAACCAAGTGAGTGGAAAACCTCTTGATTCCATAAATTTTTCATCAATAAGATAAACCAATTTTAATAATTTGCGGAGATTTATATTGGAAATAGAATTGGTGATATACGCTAAAAGTACACCATTTTTTTCCTTATTTATTGTAAATCCAAGGCTCATATAGTTTCATAATTTTCTGCAAAAATACAATAAACCAAGATTTTTGTCAAGATAAAAAAATATAATAATTATTAACAAAAAATAAAACTCTGACTCTGAACTCTGACTCTGAACTCTGACTCTGAACTCTGACTCTGACACTGACTCTGAACTCTGACTTATAGACTTAGCAACTCAGCAATTTGCCGCACCCCATGTAGAATGCGTGTCAATGCATTTTATAGCATGTCGCATTGACGCGTATTTACAGGAACGCTTACTTTTTTACACGTTGCGTTAGGGATTGGAGCGGCATCCTTTTGGAGCGCAGCGGAAAAAGATATAGCGGAAAGCCCGACGGCTTGCCGGAACGCCCAAAATAAAACTGAAAACTGAAAATTGAAAACGGAAAATAGACAATTCACGAAAAAACACAACATAGATACGAAAAAAATATTCGTGAGGTTTCGTGAATATTAGAGGATTGAAAGATAGCGGAGCTTACTTAGTCTCTTTCTTCTCCAACTCCTTATCTAATTGCAACAAGAATTCCTTGGTCTTTTCCAATGTCATCAGGACTGTTGTCTTTCTTTCGAGTTGGTCGAAGTCTTTCTTGAGAGCGTCTTTTGCACCTTGGAGTGTGTAGCCTTGTACCTTCACGAGTTGGTAAATCATACGGAGATAACGAAGGTCACGTTGGGTGAACATGCGGTTGCCCTTGGTACTTTTGCGAGGTCTGAGGACAGAGAACTCGCTTTCCCAATATCTTATGAGAGAAGTGTTAACGTTGAACATCTCGGCTACTTCGCCGATGCGGTAATATAATTTCTCGTCACTCATAATCAATCCATTGTTTGTGAAGGAAGCTGCGACAACTCAAGAATCTTGTCGTATTCCTCAGGTGTTATGTCGTTATAGAAAAAGTTGATAGGGTTGACAGTCTTATTGTTTTTAATGACTTCATAATGAAGGTGAGGGGCTGTCGATTTTCCTGTGTTACCCATTGTTCCAATTTCTTGACCTCTTTTCACTTTCTCGCCTTTTTTCACTTTGATAGTGTTAAGGTGAGCGTAACGTGTCTTGTAGCCATAGCCATGGTCGATGAGTATGTTGTTGCCATATCCGCTCTTGTTTTTCTCTACTTTAATCACAGTGCCGTCGCCGGTGGCGTAGATGCCTAAGCCGACAGGACCGCTGAAGTCGATGCCGCCATGGAATTTGGTTACCTTATAGAACGGGTCTGTACGTTGTCCGTAATGTGATGATATTCTGTAAATGTCGGTTTTTTTAACGGGCATGATGGCAGGGATACAAGAGAGCATCTCCGATTTGTTCTTCGCCATCTCATAAATCTCATCGAAAGATTTTGATTGGACGTACATCTGGCTCGACAGCACATCTATTCTCTTGGCAGTGTTGACGACCATGTCGGTGTTGACGTATCCGTCTAAGGCGATGTAACGGTTAGAACCACCGTAACCAGCTTTTCTTATTGAGGAAGGTATTGGGTCGGCTTCAAAAATCATTCGGTATATATTGTCGTCGCGGTCTTGCATCTCGCCCATCAACAAATCAATGTCGTCGATTTTGTCGTTCATTATTTCATATTGTAATTTGAGATATTCTATCTCGCGAGCCTGCATTCTTTCGGTGGGAGAACCGAAAAAATTCTGTATCAGAACAACAATAATAAATGCGCACACACTTGTAGACAAAAAATATAACATCATATTACGGAATTTCTTCTTTCTTGAAATCTTATATTCTTCGTATTCAAGGGTGTGAGGGTTAAAAATGTATTTCTTTTCAGCCATTGTTCAGTATTTGAAAAAAATGAAAAATATTCCATTAATTCTGCAAAAATAATATTTTTTTAAACTAAATTTGCAAAAATTTTTTTGATTAAATATTTAACACATTATTATATATGAAAGCAAGTGAAATTCGCAGCAGTTTCTTAAATTTCTTTGAATCAAAACAACATCTTGTAGTAGCTTCGGCTCCTATCGTCGTCAAGAACGACCCAACTTTGATGTTTACCAATGCTGGTATGAATCAGTTTAAAGATGTTTTCTTGGGCAACGCTCAATATAAGTCAAATAGAGTAGCCGACATCCAAAAATGTCTTCGCGTTTCAGGAAAACACAACGACCTTGAAGAAGTAGGTCGCGATACTTATCATCATACTATGTTTGAGATGATGGGCAACTGGTCATTCTGTGATTATTTCAAGAAAGAAGCTATCGCTTGGGCATGGGAATTCCTCACAGAAGTATTGAAAATAGACAAGAATAAATTATACGTCACTGTTTTCGGCGGCGACGCTAAAGATAACTTAGAACCAGATAACGAAGCCTTTGAATTTTGGAAAGAACATATTGATGAGTCAAGAATCATCTACGGAAGTAAGAAAGACAACTTCTGGGAAATGGGCGACCAAGGTCCATGCGGTCCATGTTCAGAGATTCACATCGACATCCGCGACGAAGAACAACGTAAACTCGTCGATGGTAAAGAACTCGTCAACAAAGACAATCCAGAAGTAATTGAGATATGGAACCTCGTTTTCATGCAGTTCAACCGTATGGCTAACGGCAGCCTCGTCAACCTCGCAGCAAAACACATCGACACCGGTATGGGATTCGAACGTCTCGTCCGCGTCATCCAAAATAAGAAGTCTAACTACGACACCGACGTATTCACTCCTTTAATCGATAGAGTAGCTGAGCTCTCAGGCAAAGTTTATGGCAAAGAAGAAATGGTCGACATCGCAATGCGTGTTATCGCCGACCACTTACGCGCTGTTAGCTTCGCTGTTGCTGACGGTCAGCTCCCTTCAAACAACGGCGCAGGTTATGTCATCCGCCGCGTCTTACGTCGTGCTGTACGTTACGGCTACACATTCTTAGGATTCACAGAACCTTTCGTATATAACATCTTGCCAGTATTGGTAAATGAAATGGGTGAACAATATCCAGAATTGAAAGCTCAACAAGAACTCGTTGCTAAGGTTATCCGCGAAGAAGAAGCTTCATTCTTGAGAACATTGTCACAAGGTATCAGACGTTTCGAGTCTTACGTTGAACAAAACCCAGAATCAAAAGTCATCGACGGTGCTTTCGCTTTCGAATTGTTTGACACTTACGGTTTCCCTGTGGACTTGACTAACCTCATGGCAGAAGAAAAAGGCCTCACAGTAGATATGGAAGGCTTCAAGAAAAACCTCGAAGAACAAAAGAACCGTTCACGTAAAGCTGCAGAGAAATCATCAGGCGACTGGATTGTGGTCGTTGAAGATGACAAAGCAACTGAGTTCAAAGGTTACAGCGAAACAACAACAACTTCTAAAATCATGCGTTACAGAGAAGTCGTTGCTAAGAACAAGAAACATTATGAAATCGTTTTAAACCAGACTCCTTTCTATGCTGAGATGGGTGGTCAAGTTGGTGACGTCGGTACTCTCACATCAGAAAACGAAGTTGTTAAGGTCTTGAATACAGTTAAAGAAAACGACCTTATCATCCATATCACTGATATGATTCCTCAAGAACCAGAGGCTGACTTCGTCGCAACTATCGACGTTAAGAGAAGAAGAAAAATCGAAGCTAACCACACAACAACTCACCTCATGCACGCAGCATTGCGTCAGGTCTTGGGTGCTCACGTTGAACAAAAGGGTTCTTTGGTAAATGACGAACGTTTACGTTTCGACTTCAGCCATTTCTCAAAGATGACAGAAGAAGAAATCAAACAAGTTGAAAAAATCGTCAACGAAAAGATTAGAGAAGATATTATTAACAATACATTCGAAAACGTTCCTATCGAAGAAGCTAAGAACATGGGTGCGATGGCGTTGTTCGGCGAAAAATACGGCGATCATGTAAGAGTCGTTGCTTTCGATAAGGAATATTCAGTCGAGCTTTGCGGTGGTACACACATCGCTTCAACAGGTCGCATCGGTTCATTCAAGATTTTATCTGAAGGCGCTATCGCTGCTGGCGTACGTCGTATCGAAGCTGTAACAGGCGACGACGTGATGTGCTACTTGGACGCTCAATTGGAACAAATCCCTAAGATTAAGGAAATCGTCAAGACATCAGGTGACTTGATTAAAGCTATCGAAAACCTCAGCACACAAAATCAAGCATTGCAAAAGAAAGTCGAGCAAATGATGCAAGAGAAAGCTGTCGCTGAAGCACGTAGCATCTACAACACAGCTGTCGATTTTGAAGGCCGTAAATTGGTCATCGCTCGCGTTGAAGCTGACGTCAACCAAATGAGAACTATCGCTACATCAGTGAAGGAACTCGACGCTGAAGCTATCCTTCTCATGGGCGGTATCTTCGAAGGCAAACCAGCATTATGCGTTATGATTCCACAGTCACTTGTTGACGAACGTAAATGGGATGCAGGCGCTATGATTAGAGAAGCTGCTAAGGAAATCCAAGGTGGCGGCGGTGGCCAGAAGACACTCGCTACAGCAGGTGGCAAGAATGTCGACGGCATCGATAAGGCAATGGAAGTATTGAAAAAAGGTATTAACCTTTAAGAAATAGAAACTCAGAATTTTCTGAGAATTATATAAAAATGGGGTTATGAAATTTATTTCGTAACTCCATTTTTCTTGTTAATAAAAAAAGGCTAATGAGCGGATTTTTTGCCATTAGCCTTTTGATTTTATATGGTTTTAATGTTATTTGACAACATTGACGCGTTTGACAGTAGTTCCGTTTTCTGTTACGATTCGTACCATATAAACGCCAGCTTTATATTGTGACATATCGATGATTGCATTGTCAGAATCTACGTCTTGACTATAGATTGTTTGACCTATAGCGTTTATGATACTGATTTGTTTCATCGCTACGGCAGTGATGTTTAAATCGCCCTTTGTTGGGTTAGGATATAACTTTGTTTCGGTATCAGTGTTTTCTCCAACAGCATCTGTGACCTTGACGGTAAACTCAGCAATTCCTTCGCATCCGTTTGTAGTGCCAACAACAGAATATGTTGTAGTTTCTGTAGGGCTAATTGTTATGGATGCAGTTGTCTCGCCTGTCGACCAGAGGTAAGTGTCGGCTCCGCTCGCACTCAGTGTCACGCTCTCTCCAAGTTCAACCTGCTCGCTTCCTTCTATCACCACAGTAGGATTAGCGTGTACTATGAGTGTCAGGTTATAAATGATGCCGTTGTATGTGTTTTGTTCGTTATAGGTGCCGGCTTCTGCATCCACGAATTCGAATCCGTATTCTGTGTAACTCTCGCCTTCGCATATTTCAATTTCTATATTCTCTATGACGACTTCGTCTGAGATAACCGATAAGATATGTTCAGCCTTTGGTCCTATATCGCCGCTTCTGTCTATTACAACATCGCCATTGGCATTGAGTATCCTGTAATAACCTTCGCCGTAGTTGCTACAGAAACCATCGCCATAGCTGTCTTCAATGACAAATTTTATACATTCGCCAGCATTGACATTAACCTTATGTTCATGTAATGATATTCCATTACTGTTTAATTTATTGTAAGGACCGCCAGAAGCAATGACAGAGTTGTCTGATCCATAGAGATTCCATGTGATTTCATCGCCATATTTATCTTGTGCAATTTCGATAGTGATTTCTTCTTCAGCTGCATTTATATCCAAATCAAACCATCCATCGTTGGTGATAACTTCACTAGCAGATTCTCCAAAGTCTTCGTTGTTGATTTTTACTATTTCAATATTAACATCATTGTCACCTTCAGTAAGTTCAATCTCTATGTCGATGTTCGTTTCTTGTCCAGCAGGAATATTGCCAGTCCATGAGTGTTGAGCTGGAGTTGAGCCATTCACTGTTGACTCGAACTGTAATGAGGAAATTGCGTTGGAACCTACGTTTTCTATTACCAATGTAATGGCTTTTTCGTTAGAACAAGAGAAACTTTCTGATGATGTCATTATCTTTTTAATTCTGGCGTAGTTAGGTTCTGATGTGCCTTCTATTGTACATTCTAGTTTTGTCACGTTGATTATAGGGCGTGATGCTTTGTTAGAACCGATGTAATTTCCTGTGACGAAAGCCAAGAAATGAATATTGTTCAAGTCGACGTCTACGCCATTAGGGTTGCCTATCACATCAGGAATCTGATAAGTGAATTCTAATGGGATGTATGAGCCTGCTGTTGTGGGAGAGATGTCGGTGCCATGAGAAGGAGTGATGGCGTCGCGGAATGTGTGCATGTGGCAGTATTGGCCATTTACATATTGAGAAGGGTTGGAGCTACCTCCTGACTGTGGTCCCCACACGCTGTCTTGCAGCATGATGACGTTTAATTGATTTACGTCCCATTGACTTGTTGAGGTATAATATACCTCAACTTCAAAACTTGCTGTACGTGTAGCACGGTTGATGACGACCTTGCCACCGATATTACATTCGGCTGTCTGTGCGAGTTGTTCGTTAGAGTAGCTTTCCCATACGCCTCTTGATACTCCGTTGTCGGTGGTGCGGTTCACGACGCCTGCTGGGTAACCTGATATTTCGAAGCTGTCGTGTATCTCATTGCCATCGTCGGTGTTGAAGTTAGGATATACTATAGGCGCGTAGCCGCCAGCATGAATGCTGGAGACAAAAACTTTGCCGGGGTTGGCGGCAGCAATTTCATTTGCTATCCTATGTCCGTCTGGACAGTAGCCGCAGTTGGCTCCTCCAAAGTGTTCGATGAGTACGCCTCTGGTCTGAGGTTGTGTTGAGACGTATGTTTGAGCGTTTATATTAGCACTCAAGAATAAAACTGCTATAGCTGTAAATAATTTTTTCATGATATGGTTTATTGATAATTACTAATATAGTATTATATAAAATTATTCTAAAATTAGAAAGTTATAGAGTTCAAAAACTCCACGAGTTTTTTCGTTGCTCGACCTCTGTGTGATATTTGGTTTTTCACTTCCATAGTCATCTCAGCGAAAGTCTGGTCGAAACCGTCAGGAAGGAAGATTGGGTCGTAGCCGAATCCTTTTTCGCCGTGTTGTTCTTTGGTAATGACGCCTTCAACCTTGCCTTCGAAGAAATGTTGTTCACCGTTGATGTTAAGAGCTATGACGGTTCTGAAACGTGCTTTCCTGTTTTCTACGCCTTCGAGGGCTTGTAAAAGTTTGTTGACATTATCTTGATAGCTGCATCCTTCGCCTGCATAACGAGCCGAATAAACACCAGGAGCACCGTCGAGAGCATCGACTTCCAAGCCAGTATCGTCGGCAAAACAATCGATATGGAAATTGTTTGTCACAAAGTCAGCTTTGATTTTTGCGTTGCCATCCAAGGTGTCGGCATCTTCAACAATATCTTCATGACAGTTGATGTCGGTAAGACCGACAATATCAAAATTCTTTATGATAGCACGAAGCTCTTCCAACTTATGAGCGTTATGCGTTGCAAATACTATTTTTTTCATAATTTTTAAAGTCAACGGACAACAACCATTGTCCAATTTTATATGTTAATAATTCTATTTATCTCTGTTCTAGTCCTAGTCTCCACTATAGACTCCATTCAACAGGTTTAATATTATTCTTGATTAGGTATTCATTAGTTTTTGAAAAGTGACGACATCCGAAGAATCCGCGTGATGCGGAAAGGGGAGAAGGGTGTACTGTTTTTAGTATGAGATGTTTCTCGTGGTCTATTAGGTTTTCTTTGGCTATGGCGTAATTGCCCCATAGGATGAATACGAGATTCTGTTTTTTTTCTGAGAGTGCCCTGATGGCGGCATCGGTGAAACGTTGCCATCCAATTTTGGCGTGCGATGCCGCCATATTGGCTCTCACTGTCAGCGATGCGTTGAGCAGCAGAACGCCTTGTTTAGCCCATTTCTCCAAGTTGCCATTTATTGAAATAGGGATGCCTAGGTCTTGATTTAGTTCCTTGAAGATATTAAGAAGACTCGGTGGACGCTGTATGCCATCGGGGACAGAGAATGCAAGGCCGTGTGCCTGTCCTACGTTATGATAAGGATCCTGTCCTAAAATCACTACTTTAACATCATCAAAAGGAGTGAGGTTGAAGGCATTGAAGATAAGCGGTGAAGGAGGGTAGACGATATGCTGTTTTTTTTCTTCAATGAGAAAGCTCTTAATATCAGCAAAATATGATGATTCAAACTCCTCTTTCAAGGCTTCATACCATCTCTCTTCAATATCAGGTTTTCTTACAGATGTCATTAAAATTAATTTTGATATGGATATACAAATATCGACAAAAAATCGTTTCTTTGTATTATGAAATGTAAAAATTAATTTAATGTTAAAATAATATGAAGAAGTTGTTTTATTTGTTAGTAGTTACTGTTTTTTTAGGCGTAGTTTTAAGTTCTTGTTATCAAAGTAAACCATGTCCTGCATATAACAGTTACAAGCATTACCAAAAAGAAAAGGCTTTTTGATAATCTGGTAAAAAAAAAAGTCGCGGTTTAACCGCGACTTTTTTTTGTTATTTGTTTCTAATTAGTAAACTACAACTTTTGCTGTGTTTGCTGTTGAACCAGCTTGTACTTTGATGATGTATGTACCAGCTGTGAGGTTTTCAACATTGAAGTTTGCTGTGTGAGCACCTTGTGTATATGTTCCTAATACGTTGTTCATAACCATACGACCTGATAAGTCATAAACTTGATATGAAACTTGTGATGTTTCTTCAATATTGAAGCTGATTGTTGCTTCGCTTGCAACTGGGTTAGGATAGATACTCATTTCAATTGTGTTATCAGCTACGATGTTTTCTTCAACGCTGATTTCTGTATCTTTAACTAAATAATTGTCACATTTATATAAGCCTCTACCGTATGTAGCGATGTAAATCATACCTTCGTTGAAAACACCTGGATATTCAATTGTTGTTACTTCACCAACTTCGTCAATGAGATATGTATATTTTGTATCGCGTCTAGCTTGTAATTGTTGTTTGATATCCATTACTGGGATGTTAGCTACTGAAGCGTCTGCTATCCAGTTTGATTTGTCATTTGATGTGTAGATACCGTTTTCAGTACCGAGCATATAAGAGATTGTGTTTTCCTCTTTTACGTAGATGCTTGAATAAACTGGCATTGCTGGTAAATTACCTTGGATTGATGTGAATGATGTACCGCCGTTTGTTGATTCGAATACGTAATCTGTATTGCCATAGTTACCTAAAGTAACGATTATTTCGTTTGAGTTGTTAGGATTTATAGCGATGCTTGTAATAGCGCGGCCATTGAATACTGTACCATCTAATTCATTGAATGTGATAACGCTTGGAACTGCTGGGATTGAGTCGTTGCCGTCAACACCTTGGATAGCGTCAACACCTAAAGCTACATCTTCTGTAACAGCGTCTGATAAACCTTCTATTTTGTATAAATTACCTGCAATTGTACCAACGTATGCTACATCACCGTCAGCTGAAATTGTAAGAGCATTTGGAATACCTGTTATCTTAGCGATTTCCCACCAGTTAGCTTTCTTGTTGAATTTTAAAGCGTCTCTTGTCATGTAAACTTTACCTTCAACAGCCATTAAGAATGTTGATGAGATGATGTCTTGTACTTCAATTGAGTCGCCAACTGCTAATGTTTCTGTAAGTTTGTATTCAAATGGATATTCACCATTAGCACTCTTGAATATAATCACTGAATTAGCAGGAATATCTAATGTATCGTTGTTGATATATTTTGCTAATTCAACAGCTTTTGTATCGTTATAGTTTTCGAACAATGCGATAGGTGTTCTGAAAGCGTTTGTATTTTTGATATAAGCTGATGCTTCTGTTGCTGAATATGTGAAGTTTTCTTTGTCGTAGTCAACACCTGCTGTTTGTGTTCTGAAGAGTGGAGTACCGATGCTGTAGCCACCAGTTACAGTAACGAACATTGCATTAGGGTTGATTGTTGAAATTGCACAAGGACCTGCTGCTTTTGTGAAGTCGAATGCACCGTATGTTTCTGCAGCATTTGTTGTAGCGATATCGTTAGGGAATATTGCGCTACCTGATTGAATTTCTTCGTTTACTGTTTCATCACCTACGATGAAGATTGTACCGTGATCGAGGCTACCACCTATACTTTGGTTGTTAGCTTGGCCTGAGAAACCAACGCTGAACATTCTAGCTACTGATGTGTGGTCATCTGCTTCTTTCATATAACGGTTCATACCTTCAAATTGATAACCGTAATCTGCGCTGCAAGTACCTTTGAATATACCGCCTTCGCTACCTACGAAGAATTCGTTTATATTTTCTGGATTGAAAACGATGCTTTGGATACCTGTGTGAATGTATGTGTAGTTATAGTAGAATAAACCACCTGTTTGTGCGATTTGGAATCCTGAACCGCTTGATAAACATTCTAATCTGAAGATACCATCACCAAATTGATCTCTAAGAACCCAAAGGTTAAGACCACCGATTAAAAGTTTTCTTGGGTCGTTAGGATAAACTGCGATAGCGTTGTCTAATAAACCGCGTGTTCCGAAAATGTCATAGATGCTTGTTGTTGTATAAGCTACTTGCCATGTTGCACCGTGGTCGCTTGTCATATAGATGTTACCTGTACCGTTTGATGATGTTAAATATGCAACATACATGTAGTTGTGATCTGATGGAGCTGTTGCAACCATTTTGTATGTTGTTGATGTTGGTAACATGTTTTCTTCACCTGTTGTAACAACTACAGGACCGTTAGCTGTTGACATATAAACGTCGTTACCAACAACAGCGATGTATTCACCGTCAGCACATACGTCAACGCCGTATGCTTCGCCATCGATCAATGCTTCCCAATTGTTCTCTGAGCTAAGAAGACCTTCGTTTGTTGCAGCATAAACAACATTGCCATAAACAGCTAAGTCGTTGATGAATTCTGCTTTTACTTTTTCAACTTTTTCTAATTCTAAAGTTTTTGGATTTAATGTGTAGATGCCACTGCCAACGAAACTATTTTCATAGTTAAGGTCTGAGAGACCGTTTTGGTCTTGTGCACTACGACCATCACCTGTACCGATGTAGATAGTACCGTCTTCTGTTTGAGCTAAAGAACTAACCATTAAATTAGAACTAACAGTTTTCCATGTGATACCACCGTTGACAGATCTGAAAACACCGCCACCCATTGTTCCAATGAAAATAGTCTTGTTTGTAGCATCTTGATTGTCATAGACGATGCCTCTTGTTAATGAACCGTAGTTGTCTGGTCCTAATGATGTCCAATTTAATCCACCATCTCTTGTTTGAGAGTCGTTTGTAGCTTCGAGTAACCATGCTGGATCAATTAAACCAGTTTCTTGGTTTGCGCGAATACTCTTCATAAATGATTGTGCAGTTGGCTGCATTGCAGTTCTTGGATTGTATTTTCCAGAATCTGTGCTTGCATTAACTACAAAACTTGTTTGCGCTAAGATAATGATTGTCAAAAGCAAACTAATTGGTAAAAATCTTTTTTTCATATCACCTAATTTAGATATTTATTACTAATATATAATTCACCTTTTAAGGGTGCTAAATTACTATAATTTTTGAATACACGCAAGTTATTTTTGTAAAAAAATATATTTTTTTCACTTGCTTTATACTGATCTCAAATACTTAAATCTAATAAGCAAATTGTCAAATACTTAATATCTTATGATACTTGATGATGGTATCCATCCAATACTGCCATTTGCAATTTTTATTTTATCCCAGTTGTCGGTCGTATCTAACACCTTTACTTTAGATCCTTCATGTAAAACAAATAAATCAACACTTGTTGACGATGGCGAACTCTTGACCGTTATTGTTGATGTCATAACTATACCTTCGTCATTGGTTTTCAAGTAATCGTATTTGTTTGCTGAAATGCTGAAACTGCATATATTTATTATTATGAGTATCAGACCTACGAAAAACATGCTTTTCTTTATAGTTCTGGTTTTTGCTGTCAAATAGAAATATAACGTTATTAATAATAGTCCGAATGTAACTAATGTAATTACAGCCCATACGTTTGCGCTGAATGTATTGCTGAGTTTGTTCCACCATGTTTTGATGAACAAATCTGGTACGGCTTCTATTTTATCGCTGATAAATGCGTTGGCAATCTCTATATTATGTTGTGTTTCTTCATTGTTAGGGTCGAGTTTCAACGACTTTTCATAATATAATATAGCCATAGGGTAGTTCCTTAATTTATAATATGTGTTACCTAAATTATAATACAAGGTGGCAGATGAGTAACCCTTGTTGATAATGCTTTCATAAACTACGGCGGCAGAATCGTAAGCGTTATTATTATATAATGTGTTTGCTTCTATTAATAGCTGTTCTGGACTTTGTGCTTTTGTCATTGATGTCATAACAAAAGCTATGACAAATAATAATCCTATCTTTAATATATGTGTCTTTGTTTTCATGTCTATTATTTTAAATTTTTCTCGGCTTTAGTTATTAAGTCTATTCCTTTTTGATATAATTCGTCCATCTTTTTGCTTGGGTCTCCAGGCGCAAATCTAGCGAATTCGCAGTTGTTCAATAAATCTATAAATCCGTTAACTATTTCTTCTTCAACGTTTTTATTTAACATGATTTCTCTAACTGTGTCCATGGAAAGTTGTGAACGAACAATGTTGAATTTATCTGATATATATCCCCATAAGGCTTGCGAGAATTCTTCGTAGAATCCATTCTGATTGTTGGCTTTCAGATGGTTATAAGCGTTTAAAAGACGTTTTTTCGCAACTTTTGTTGCTTGTTTGTTCTTGATTAATACTTGGTTTTTGTTGAATTTATTAACTTTTTTATTGATTATAATCGCTGCTATGAAGATAACAAACATCACAGCCAAGATTATTATATATGCAGGCGACATGAAAAACATCAATCCTGTGATACTTAACTTATTGTTGCTTGTATTGATGTGTTGTATGTCTTTGCCAAGATATTTGATGTCTGTTTGGCCTGGTGTATAAATTCCTCCGTTACTTGTATTTCCATCAATTTTTTCAACATGAATATCGTGTGTTTGTGATGTTAATGTCTCATATCTTCCTAATGATGGATTAAAATAGGAGAATAAAGTTTCTTTTAAGTTGAAATCACCTGAAACTCTTGGTATTATTATGTATTCAGCTTTCTTGCTCCCTGAGATTCCTAAGTTGTTGTCTTTTACAGATGTTGTTATTTTTGGATCATGAACTTCGAAGTCAGGAGGGAAAACTGGTTGTGGCAATTCCAATAATTCAATATTGCCTTTGCCTGATATAGTTAATGTTAAAGTAAATGCTTCATTAACTTTAAGTTCATTTTTGTCTGTTTTTGATGTGAATGTGAACTGTCCTACAGCACCATTGAAACTCTCTGGTTTGTTAGCTGTTGGTAATGGGACGACTTCAATTGTTATAGGTTGCGACTTGATGTCTTTTCTGACTTTCGTATACGAAGTGCCTAATACATCTCCGAAAAAGTCTTCGAATGGATCATAACCTTGTGAGCGGTTCCTTTGTTGTCTAATCTGTGCTATACAGTTGATGTCGAGTGGGTCTATCGTTAAATTTCCTGTCTTTTGTGGAAATAATACTATTTCTTGAATTGTCGCGACATTATATTGCTGTCCGTCTTTTATTATAGATGATTGTTGTAATGTTCCGTTATTGTCTGTTACATCCTTTGTCCAGAATCCAGAATAGGAAGGAGCTTTAGAAACAGCTAGTTGCGAAATTGGAATGTTATAGTATAATTTATAAGTCAGCATTATCTGTTCGCCGAGATATACTTTCTTTTTATTTGGAATAGCTTCAAGAAAAACTTCTTTGTTGATATCTCTTTCTTGAGTGTTGTTTGTGCTTGAATATGTTGAGCTTCCATTAGAAGATTTCACAACAGTGATATCCCATGGTTCACTGGTGATTTTCTTTTTGTCAACGGTTATTGATGCTTGAGGAATAACGAAGTTACCTTCTTTGATGGCGCGTAAATGGAAAGAATATGTTTGAGTGTTGGCTCTTGTTACTGCACCATTTATTATTTGTATGTTGGAACTTGTTGATTTAAAAGGCCCTCCGATAACTTCAAAATTATTGAAGTTTGGAGTTCTGAAATCGCTACCATCTCCGTTTAATTCGTAAGATACTTGAAATTGTTCTCCAACAGATACTTGTTTCTTACATATTGTTCTGAAGGTAATATCATCTTGTGCTTTTAATGATAGTACGGATATAAATAAAAATGTTATTATGTAAAGGAGCCTTCTTTTCATTTCTATAATTTTTTTGCAAAAATAAAACCTAATTTAATATTACCAATCTTTTTCTGATTTTCTTTTTTGCATCTGTGATGCTTTTTTATCATTCATTTCTTCCATTGTCTTTTTCTCTTGGTTTTCAAGAGCTTTTAACATTCTTTCAGCATCTTCCTTAGATATTTGCTGTTGCTGTTGTTGCTGCTGTTGCTGTTGTTGCTCTTGATCTTGCTTGTCATTATTAGATTGATCTTGCTGTTGCTGTTGTTGTTGCTGTTCTTGTTGATCTTGTTTTTGCTCTTGCTCTTTATTCTGATCCTGATTTTGTTGTTGCTGCTGTTGCTGCTGCTGTTGTTGGATCATTTTCCATCTAGCGTATTCTAAGTTGTATCTAGCGTCTTCGTCTTCAGGATTTATCTTCAAAGCGTTTTTATATGATTCGAAGGCTTCTGCATATTTCTCCTGAGCCATCAATGTGTTTCCTAAATTGTAAAATGCATCTGATTCGAGTTCAGAAGTCGTTTTTCTTTCTGTCACACTTGAGAAGGCTTTTGCAGCTTCTTCATAATTTTTTTGTTCATATAATGCATCGCCGAGATTGAACTGGGCTTTGGGTGAATATTCCAAATCTAAAGATTTTTTGTAATTTACTTCTGCTTCAGAGAAATTACCGTTTTTAAAATCTTTATTGCCTTGTCTGATAAATCCCTTGTCGGTCTGTGCATTTGTTGCCAGACTTAAAAAAGCAAATATAATGCTTATACCTATTTTATTAATTGTTGTTTTCATCTTTAGGTTCAAAAAAGTTGAATTTTGTTTCCCAGTTTTTCTTTCCTGAAGAAATTAAGATTTCGATAATTAAAAGAATTATAGCAGCTCCAATGAACCATTGGAATTGATCGTCATAATCTGTAAAAACTTTTGATTCAATTTCAGATTTCTCAGCTTTGTTTATCTCTTCAAAAATTTCGTCAAGACCTGCGTTGGAATTGCTTGCTCTTCTGTAGATACCACCTCCTATTTCGGCAATCTTACGTAACATATTATCGTCTAACTTGGTAATTACGATGTTACCTTCTTTATCTTTTTTGTAGCCGGTCTTTTTTCCGTATTGGTTATAGAGTGGTATAGGAGCACCTTCTTCAAGACCCATGCCAATAGAATATAATTTGATGCCCAACTTGGCTGCTTCTTCGGCTGCTTTAATGGCGTCCTCGTTTTCATGGTCTTCGCCATCGGAGATGACAACTATTGCTTTGCTATGTTCACTTGTGCCAAATGATTTGACTGCCAGATTTATTGCACTTCCAATTTCTGTTCCTTGTGATGGAATTAAACTTGTGTTGATGGTTGATAGAAACATCTTTGCTGCAGCATAATCTGTAGTGATAGGTAATTGAACGTATGCATTGCCAGCAAAAATGATAACACCGATTCTGTCACCGTTGAGTTTGTTGATCAAGTTGTTGATGGCTTGTTTTGAACGGGTGAGACGGTTTGGTGCTATGTCTTCCGCATTCATTGAGTTAGAGATGTCAACGCAGAAATACAAGTCAATACCTTCTCTTTTGGCTTCTTCCATTTTTGAACCTGTTTGAAGGTTGGCAGCAGCGATAATCCCTAAAATAATTACCAATAAGAATATGACAAATTTGGTGTTCTTTCTTGCAGTTGAAGCTAATGGCATGAGGAAATTCGCGAATTTGGAATCGGCAAATTTCTTGAATTGTCTTTTGTTGATGATAAGTATAAATATGTAAATGGCGATTAGAACAGGTATTACTAATAACCAATATAAATATTCAGGATGTTCAAATCTTAAAATGTTAGTTTCCATTGCTTTAAAATTATTCTGTTATTGATTTGAAAATCGTGTTCTTTAATATAAATGACAAAACAAGTAAGATGAGTCCACAAATCACAAAAGGATAGAATTCTTCATGCAATCTCTTGTACTCATTGACTTCAATCTTTGAGCGTTCCATTTTGTCTATCTCATCGTATATTTGTTGTAATTTTTCTTTTGATTCGGCGCGGAAGTATTTGCCGCCTGTTTCGTCTGCTATTTGTTGTAATAAGGCGTCGTTGATATTTACTTCAACTTGTTGATACTTAACACCTCCGAATGCGGTTTGTACTGGATATGGTGCTGTTCCTCTTGTTCCTGCACCGATGGTATATACTCTGATGCCGAACAATTTTGCCATTTCGGCAGCTGTCATCGGGTCTATTGAACCAGCATTGTTGTCACCGTCAGTCAATAGAATGACGACTTTGGAAATGGCTTCACTGTCTTTTAATCTGCTAACCGCTGATGCCAGACCGTCGCCTATGGCTGTTCCATCTTCTAACATGCCACATTTCATGTCTCTTAACATATTGAGCATCATAGCATGATCTGTTGTAAGTGGAACTTGTGTGAATGTCTCTCCACTGAAGACAATCAGACCCATTCTGTCGCCAGGTCTGCCTAATACGAAATCTGAAGCTACAGCTTTTGATGCTTCTAATCTATCTGGTTTCAAGTCGGCAGCCAACATACTGCTGGAGATGTCCATTGCCAAGACGATGTCAATGCCTTCGATATTGACTTTCTGATTTTTAGAGCTACTTTGTGGACGAGCCAAAGCAACGATAAACAATGATAATGCTGCTATTTCTAAAACAAAAACGATGTGTCTCAAATAAACTCTCCATGAATTAGGAAGTTTGTTGAAAAATCCAGTGTCAGAGAAACGTACGTATGCTTGTTGTCTGTTGCAATTGAAAATATACCATATTATCAATATAGGTATGATAATCAATCCAAAAAGGAAATGCGGAGATGCAAATTCTATCGAACTCATTTTGTTTCCTCCATTTCTTGGTTTTCAGTTGTTTCTTTTTCAGAATCGTATTTCTTAGCTTTAGCTTCTTCTGCCTTTTTCTTTTCCATTTCTTGATAGAAGGTGTAAGTGTCTTCTATGAAGGTGTTTATGTTGTTGAATGCTGATTCGTTTTGAGTAGAATCGGTGTTGGCTTTCGCAAACTTGACAAAATCGGCAGTGGTAAGAGTGTCTTGTAATTTGGCAAATATAGAATTGTCTAACTGCAATTTTCTTACCTCATCAAGAATCTCATCTGATGTCATTTCTATTGCAGCTATGGCAAATTGACCTTCGAGATATTCTCTGACAATATCTGTTAAATTAGTATAATATTCTTTTGATTTTCCTGATTGCCAAAGGTTTGATTCTTTCAGTTGTAACAACTTTTCGCGTGCTGTTACGATGGCTGGAATCTGAGGTGTGGTGTCTACTTCCTCTTTGTCTTCTTGTTTTTTAAATCTTCTGATGAGGTATATTGCCAACAAAATTAATCCTGCAAGTACGACAGCTCCTAATGCGTATGGAATAGTTTCTTCTATCGTAATATTCTGTTTGATAGGTGTTTTTATAGGCTTATATGCCATTGTGGTATCTATCGAAACAGGTGTTACGAAAATGTCCATATACTTGGTGTAGCATGTGTATGCTGTTGTGTCGCTGTTGTTTTTTAAATATTTAATGCCAATTTTAGGAATATCAACGTAACCGGTGTCGAATGTCGTTAATGTCAGAAGCTGCGACAATAAGACTTCATTGCTATTATTAATAGGTGTCATTGATATTTCGCTTCTTTTTAGCACTTCAACGCTTTTGCTTAAAGTATCTTTTATGTCATCCCATTTGATGATATAATCGTTTGGCATTCTGATGTCCAGCTTATAGTTGAATGTTTGTCCAGCTAGAATGCTGTCTTTGTCGATACTTCCGTTGGCATAAATATTTTGAGCGTGACAATGATTTTTGAAAAACGAAATCATTGTTATGGCAAGTATCAATTTTATGTAATGCAATTTTCTTCTCATCTTCTTGATTCTCTTTTCTTAAATAACTGCATCAAAGGTTTTACGTAATCGATGTCTGTATAAATAAGAGTGTTGTCTATACCGTTATTGGCAAAGATTTTATTCAGTTTAATTGATTCTGACTGAATGTGTTTTTGATATGCTTCATTCCACGAACTCATAGAAGTATCAATCCAAATATCTTTGTTTGTTTCTGAATCTCTGAATTTTACAAGTCCTATTTTTGGTAGTACCAGTTCCCTTTTATCAGTGATTCTGAGACATACGAGATCGTGTTTGTTGGCTGCTATTCTGATTTGTTGTTCGAAAGGTTTGTTGCTGATAAAGTCGGATATTAAAAAAGATGTCGTTCTTTTTTTAATTGCGCTTGTCAGGAAACGTAATCCTTCTCCAATATCGGTGCCTTTGTGTTGTGGCTTAAATGTTACTATCTCTCTGATGATTCGTAAGATATGGCTGGAACCTTTCTTTGGAGGAATGAATTTCTCAATTTGGTCGCTGAAGAAAATCACTCCAACTTTATCGTTATTTTGAATTGCAGAGAAAGCCAATACAGCAGCCAATTCTGCTGTGAGGTCTCTCTTTGAAATATTGACAGAGCCAAAGTCGTTTGAGCCTGAGACATCGATGAGCAGCATGACTGTCATCTCACGTTCTTCTTCAAAAATTTTGACAAAAGGACGGTTGAATCGGGCTGTTACGTTCCAATCGATATTTCTGATGTCGTCGCCATATTGATATTCACGAACTTCACTGAAGGTCATACCACGTCCTTTGAAGGCACTATGGTACTGACCCGAGAAAATGTTGTTGGTCAAGCCACGTGTCTTAATCTCGATTTTTCTAACCTTTTTAAATAGTTCGTTTGTTTCCATATCTCAACAAATCACGGCACTTCGACCATGTTTAATATCTCGTTGATAATTTCTTCTGTTGTAATGTTTTCTGCTTCGGCTTCGTATGTTAATCCGATACGATGTCTCATTACGTCTGGGGCAACAGCGCGAACGTCTTCTGGAATGACATAGCCTCTACGTTTGATGAATGCGTATGCCTTGGCTGCCATAGCGAGGTTGATGGTTGCACGTGGTGAGCCACCATAGCTGATGAGGTTTGCGAATTTCTTTAACTTGTAATCGTTTGGATAACGTGATGCGAAAACGATGTCTGTGATGTAGTTTTCTATCTTTTCATCGAGGTAAACTTCACGGCAGACTTTTCTTGCATTCAAGATTTCCTTTGTTGATGTGACTGGTTTAACCTCAGGATAATCCTTGTTGATATTTTGACGGAGGATTATTTTTTCTTCATCTTTTTTAGGATAGTCAATGATGACCTTGAGCATGAAACGGTCAACTTGTGCTTCTGGAAGTGGATAAGTACCTTCTTGTTCGATAGGGTTTTGTGTAGCCATTACGAGGAATGGGTCTGGCAATGCGAAAGTGCTTTCTCCAATTGTTACTTGATGTTCCTGCATGGCTTCCAACAACGCACTTTGTACCTTGGCTGGAGAACGGTTGATTTCATCAGCTAATACGAAATTCGCGAAAACAGGTCCCTTGCGAACTATGAATTCCTCATTTTTTTGGCTATATATCATGGTGCCAATTAAGTCGGCAGGCAAAAGGTCTGGTGTGAATTGGATACGACTGAAATCGGCGTCAATGATGCTTGATAAAGTCTTGATGGCAAGTGTCTTGGCTAAACCAGGAACACCCTCAAGAAGAATATGTCCGTTTGATAATAAACCTATTAATAATCTTTCTGTCATGTGTTTTTGACCAACAATGACTTTGCCCATTTCAAGATTGATAAGGTCAATAAATTGACTTTCTCTCTGGATTCTTTCGTTTAATTCACGAATATCTGTCTCGATCATAATGTCTTTTTTTATTATTTATTAATATGTGCAAAATTAACAAGATTTTGTCAATTTTATTGTATGTCGTCTAACTATTTTTTTTAGAGTCAAGACAAGCTGTTTTATTGCTTGTCTTGACTCTAAAATATAAATTAGTTAGGACAAAATTCACTTAGCTGGCTCATGAGTTTTTTTCTGCTGTAAAATATTCTGCTTTTGACTGTTCCAATGGTGAGATGTAAACAATCTGCTATTTCTTTGTATTTGTATCCGTCGTTGTACATATCGAATGCACGACGAAAATCTTCGTCAAGCATTTTGATGCCTCTTTCCAATTCTATTGAATTAATTATCGACTGTGGATCGGTGTCGGTATTGATATTGCTAATATTTAAATAGTAAAGATCTTCACTCTGGTCTATGATTGTGTTTGCTTTCTTTGTTCTTCTATAATTGTTGATGAAAATATTCTTCATAATAGTGTAAACCCATGCCTTGAAATTGTTGTGGTTGACATACTTTTCTTTGTATATCAATGCTTTTAAAAAGGTTTCTTGCATGAGGTCCTTAGCATCGTCTTCGTTACCTGTCAGTTGTTTTGCGAATGCTTCAAGGTTCTTCTGGAGACCTGTCAAGCTGTTGTTGAACTCGATCGTTGTCATAATAAATGTTGTTTTTAGTTTTTAAATAATTGGTTGTTTTTTGTTGTTGTCGCTGCAAAAATAATCTACATTTTATTATTGTCAATACCCTCTGAAGGCACCTTGGACAGCTATGCTTATATGTGATTGATTTATCGATAGTTATCAAATGTTAAATAAATGTTAAATTTTAAAAGTAAACGGAAAAATACAAAAAGTTAACGGATTTTAACATAAGTTAACGGAAATTAACATAAGTTAACGGGCTAAAATTGGGATGTTTTTGGGCCTTTTATGACTAAAATATCACAAATTGCCTCTTGTTTTTAAAACTTCGATATAATTCTCTTATGATAACACACTAACATTGCGATTTTTTTTGTACTTTCGTAGAAAATTATTTTAAGATGATTCCATTTGATAAAATTGCTTTGATAGGTTCGGGAAATGTTGCTTATGCTTATATTAAAGCATTGAAAAATAATGGAATAAATCCTTCATACGTGTATACACGTTCTCAAGATAAAATATCAGAAATAGAAAATAGCCTGGGTGTAAAAGCTACTTCTGATTTTAATGATTTGGGCGATTGCGATTTGATAATAATTGCTGTTAAAGATGATGCAATTGCTGAGGTGGCTTTAAATCTTAAAAAATATAAAGGTTTGTTGGTGCATACTTCGGGAACCAAGCCGTCGTCGGTATTGGATTACGTTGATAATTACGGCGTTTTATATCCTTTGCAAACATTGACAAAAAATTTTGAGGTGAATTTTAAAAAAGTTCCTCTTCTGATAAATGCATCATCCTCATTGCATCTGGAAAAACTAAAGTTACTTGCCAATATTCTATCGGATGTAGTAATTGAATGTAGCGATAACGACAGGGCTATGATTCATCTTAGTGCGGTTTACGTTTGTAATTTTGTGAATGTAATGCTTCAGATTGGAGACAAACTTCTTGAAAATAAAGGTCTTAATGTTTCAATATTTGACTCTTTGGTAAAAGAGACTGTCGATAAAGCTTTTGCAATGAAACCTAAAAACGCATTGACAGGTCCTGCAAAAAGAGGGGATATTGAAACAATAGAAAAACATAAGAATCTCTTGGAAAATCATATTGAAGAGAAGGAAATTTATGAATTGTTAACAAATTATATAATAAATAAATGTAAATAAAATGAAAAATTATAAAGAACAATTAAAGAATATTACAACATTTATATTTGATTATGATGGTGTTATGACTAGTGGTGACGTTTTGGTAGACGCTAATGGCGTGCCTTTACGCAGTACAAACGTTAAAGATGGTTTTGCTCTTCAACTTGCAGCTCGTCTTGGTTATAATATCGCAATTATTACTGGCGGTTATTCTGTTTCAATAGAAAAGAGAATGGAAATGTTGGGAATCAAAGACGTTTTCGTTCGTTCGGCAAGTAAGGTTGAAGTGTTGCAAAAGTATATGGAAACCAAGAACTTGAAGCCAGAAGAAATAATCTATATGGGAGACGACCTTCCTGATTATCCTGTGATGAAAATGGTCGGCTTGCCAGTATGTCCAGCTGATGCGGTTTCTGAAATTAAAGATATTAGCTTGTATATCAGTCATTGCGGTGGTGGAAAGGGTGCCGTTAGAGATATTATTGAACAAGTTCTTAAGGCACAAGATAAATGGATGAAGGATTTTACTTTTTATGTTTGGTAAATAAAATATAATGAATAAGATACAGTCAATATTCAAGCTGGTAAGATGGCCTAATTTGTTGATGATAACAATAATGATGATTTTGGTTTATTATTGTTTGATGTCACCATTGTATACTTCGGATGTAATAGGAGTTATGCCTCCCTCACCAGCATTTTTATTGCTTGTTATGTCAATGATCTTCATCGTTGCTGGCGGTTATGTTATCAATGATTACTTCGATGTGGAAATTGACAAAGTTAATAAACCAGAGAAACTTATTGTGAGCAAAGTCTTTAGTGAGAAAGAAACACTTTTCTTCTATGGGATATTGACATTTATAGGTTTGGCCTTAGGCTTGGCGTCAAGCGTTATCATAATAAATATTAAGTTTTTGACGCTTTTTGCCTTGTTATTATTGCTGACTTCCGTATTGTATTCTTATTCATCTACTTATAAAAGAAAATTTTTGATTGGAAATATCATCGTATCATTGTCGGTGGCTTTTGCTGTTTTCTTGCCGTGGCTGTTTGAAATGTTATATCTTTCAAATAATGAGTTGTTTTTGATGCTAAGCAAGGAAGTTGTCATGGATTCTCTGCCTATTGTGTTGGTTTACACTGCTTTTGCTTTTTTAACAACATTGATGAGGGAGATTGTTAAAGATGTGGAAGATTCTGAAGGTGATATTTCTACACGTTGTTGCACTATACCTATAGTATGTGGAGTTAAAAAGACTAAAATGATAATTACTGCTATTGCAATGTTATTGTTTGTAGTCTTAATTTATTTTCACATTCTTTTAATACAAATGCAGTCAAATGTCTCAATGTTTATCCTGATGTTTGCTGAATGTATTTTGTTACTGATAGTTATAAATCTTTTTAGAGCAAAGAAGCCTTCTGATTTTCATGGACTTTCAACTTCTCTTAAATTATTTATGTTAGTTGGAATTATAACAATGATATTTGTATGTTAGAAAATTTAAAAAAATATAACATAATTCTTGCTTCAAAATCACCAAGAAGACAAGAACTTCTGAAAGGAATTGGTTTACACTTTTCTATTTTGACAAAAGATGTCGATGAATCTTTTTCATCAGAAATGCCTGTTTATGATGTGGCACCGTATCTTAGCTACAAAAAAGCTAAGGCTTTTGATAAAGGTGAACTTCCAGAGAATTATATGGTTATAACTGCTGATACAGTTGTAATTGTTGGTGATACAATCTTGGGTAAACCAAAAGATGCAGATGAGGCTCGTAATATGTTACGTCTTCTTTCTGGAAAAAAACACTCTGTGGTGACAGGTGTTACCATTCATACAGGTGAAAAAAACAAGACGTTTTCCGTGACATCAAAAGTCTCCTTCGATGTGTTGGAAGAAAATGAAATAGACTATTATGTTAATAATTATAAACCTTTTGACAAGGCCGGTTCTTACGGGGTGCAGGAATGGATTGGTTATATTGGAGTTAACTGTGTAGAGGGTTCTTATTTTAATGTTATGGGATTGCCGACACAGAAATTGTATCAAATGTTAAAACTTTTTTAGATATATATAATGAAAGATAAACCGCTTATACTTATTGCGAATGATGATGGTTATCGGGCAAAAGGCTTTTACAAACTTATTGCTCTGATGAGAAAAATAGGAGAGGTTGTTGCTGTGTCGACAGAAAAACCTATGTCTGGACAAAGTCATTCTATCACTAATAATGATCCGTTGAGGGTTTATTTGGCAGAACAAGATATTGATTATAAGTTATATGTATGTACAGGACGTCCTGTGGATTGTATAAAGATTGGTTATAGCTTTACAGACGGAAGGATTCCTGATCTTGTGGTTTCGGGTATAAATCATGGCTCTAATGCATCGTCAAATGTTATATATTCTGGAACTATGGGTGCAGCTCTTGAGGCGTGTATGGATGGTGTTCCTGCAATTGGTTTTAGCGTTGATTCTTATTCGTCTAAAGCTGATTTTGATCATGTTGATTATTATGTAGATGCAATAGCAAGACGTGTTTTGGTGGAAGGCTTGCCTAAGGGTGTATGTCTTAATGTTAATATGCCAAAGAAATCAGAAGAGGCTATAAAGGGAGTTAAAATTTGTCGTCAGGCTAAAGGTCGATGGAATCAGACTTTTGAACATAGAGTTGATCCTATTGGCCGTGATTATTATTGGCTTACAGGTTATTTTGTAGAAGAAGATGAAGGAGTTGATACTGATATTTATGCAGTAAAGAACAATTATATTGCAGTAGTGCCAACGATGTTTGATATGACTTCATATACTTCAATGGAAATGTTAAGAAATTGGAATTTGTAATATGTTAAAAAAGGATAATTTTTTTATAGGATTGATTGCTGCTGTTGTGATATTTTTTGTTCTATACAGCCTTCTTAATCTTTTTACTGATTCTGCATATTTTTCACAAAGTCGTGATTCTATGTGGGTTTATATGGTTCCATTAATCGCAAACATATTGTTGTCTCGTTTTATGTTTGTTAAGTGGGATATGGAAAAAACTGGTAGAGGTATGATGTTTATCTCATTGATAGGCGTGTTATTAACAATGTACTTGGTTTTAAAATGAAGTATTATATTATTGCAGGAGAGGCTTCGGGTGACCTTCATGGGTCAAATCTGATAGCCGCTATTAAAAAGAAAGACGCACGAGCAAAGATTCGTGCATGGGGTGGTGATTTGATGAAGAAGCAAGGCGCGACTTTGGTCAAACATTATCGTGATCTTGCATTTATGGGTTTTGTGGAAGTTCTGATGCACCTTAAGACGATTCTAAGAAATCTTAGTTTCTGTAAAAAGGATATCAAAAAATTTGCACCCGATGCTATTATTCTTATTGATTATCCTGGTTTTAATATAAAGATTGCCAAATTCGCGCATAAGCTGGGAATTAAGGTCTATTATTATATATCTCCTCAAGTGTGGGCATGGAAAAAACGTCGTGTATATACTTTGAAGAAAGTGGTAGACAAGATGTTAGTGATATTGCCTTTCGAAAAGGATTTCTATGATGAGTATGATGTTGAATCACATTTTGTAGGTCATCCGCTTCTTGATGAGATGTCGAAAGTGAAGCTCGTAAATAGAAAACTTTTTGTGAAACAAAATTATCTCGATCAGAAGAAAGAAATTATAGCTCTTCTTCCTGGTAGCCGTAAACAGGAAGTTATGAGAATGCTTGAGATAATGTTGAAAGTTATAAAAATGTTTCCTGATTATCAGTTCGTTATTGCATGTGCTCCGTCTTTGACAGAAGGTTTTTATGCTGAATTGATAGGTGAAAGTAATGTTAAGCTTGTCTTTAACAAGACGTATCAGCTGCTTCAAGTGTCGAGTGCTGCTATTGTTACATCAGGAACCGCGACGTTGGAAACAGCCTTGTTCTTTGTCCCTCAAGTGGTTTGCTATAAGGGAAATCCGATTTCTTATCACATAGCAAAAAATCTCATCAAAGTAAAATTTATTAGCCTTGTTAACCTTATTATGAATAAGCCTGTGGTTAAGGAATTGATTCAAAATGATTTGACTCCTGAAAATATAACCGAGGAACTAAAACTGATGTTAACAAATCCAAAGCGACAAAGAGAATTGTTGGAAGATTATGAAGAGTTGAAATATGTATTAGGTAATTCCGGTGCTTCAGATAATGCTGCTGCAATTATAGTTTCTGATTTGAAAAGATAAAAAGGAATTTCTTAATAATTTTTAACATAAAATATTGTAATTCATAGTTTTAAGTTTAGAAAATATTGTTATCTTGCAGTACATAAATAGATATGTGCAGTGAGATGATATGTTGGTATAAATATCCGTTTATCAGATTGTTAATTCCTTTCGCAATAGGAATTTGTCTGGCTTTCTATAGCAGAAGTTGTTGTGCTTCTGAGAAATCTATCCTTTATATGTTAATAATTCTGGTCGTTTTATTAACATTTATGATTTTTTCTTCAAGATTTATAAGAAATTATCGATATAGATATATTTATTCCATATTGTTAAATGTTTTCTTGTTGATATTGGGATTTTCTTTTGTGAAAATAAAGGATTATAAACTTGGTGTCAATTATTTGCCAATAGATTACGTTCCGAAATCTTATGTCGCTCGATTGTTTGATTCTCCGTCCATTAAAGAAAATTCTGTAAAAGTTATCTTGGAGCTTATTGAAATAGAGGATGAATGCTCGGTCAGACATGCGGTTGATACCAGGATTATAACATATTTTGAGAAAGATGAAAATTCCTTGTCTTTAAAATATTGCGATTGTATTGTTTTTGTGGCAAATCCAGAGGTGCTGAAATCACCTCCAAATCCGGAACAATTTGATTACAAGGATTATCTAAATAAAAAAGGAGTTACTCATCAAATATATCTTCCAGCTGATAAGTGGTTGGATTTGCATTATAATAGGTCTAATCCTATTTATAGATTTTCATATTGGATGCGTGATTTTCTGTTGGAAGTAATGCTGCGATTGGGAATCAGTGAGGATGAATATGCTGTGGCAGCTGCTATTTTGTTAGGCTACGACGATAGCTTGCCAATGGATTTAAGGCAGAAATATGTTGCGGCAGGTGCTATGCATATTCTATGTGTCTCGGGACTTCACGTCGGGGTTGTTTTTATGGTGTTTTCTTATATCCTTGTTTTCCTTGATGATAGAAAGAAAACGCAAAGGATCTTGAAACATTTGCTGCTGCTTTCTTTGATATGGCTATATGCTCTGCTAGCCGGTTTGGCTCCTTCAATATTGAGGGCGACAATAATGCTTTCGTTTGTGGTTATTGGTAATATTATTAATAGGAAAGGTGTGCTGCTTAATTCACTCGCAGCTTCTGCCTTGATATTGTTATGTGTCAATCCAGCGAATCTTTTAGATATAGGTTTTATGTTGTCGTATGTTGCGGTTATTGGCATTGTCGTTTTGCAGAAGCCTATCTCCAAATTAATATATTCAAAATACAAAATAATCAATAAGCTGTGGGAAATAACTTCTGTCACAATTGCTGCACAGATTGCAACGGTACCTTTTACTATATATTATTTTCATCAGTTTCCTACATATTTTTGGTTGAGTAATCTTTTTATGACACCTATTTCATCTGTCGTTATCATCGGTGGAATGATAATGCTGCTAATTTTCTTTATACCTTATATAAATAATATAATAGCATTCTTTGTGTCAAAAATGATTTATGTCATGAATCTTGGTGTTGAATGGATTGAAAGTTTGCCGTTTTCAATAATAAAAGGTATTTATATCGATACAGTTCAATTTGTGATACTTTTGTTTATATTGCTTTTCCTTCTTTTATTTGTAGAATTGAAAGAGAAAAAATTGATTTTTTCTATGATGATATTGTCGATTTTATTTTTGATTGTAAATTTTAATAATATTTTAAGGCAAAAAAATCAAAATGAGATGGTGATTTATTCAATAAATAATGTAACAGTAGTGGATTTTATAAATGGAAGGGAGCATTTTCTTTTGTCGGATAGCACTTTTTTTAATGATAAATCGTCAATTTCTTATAATATTGAGAATTTTTTAGTCAAAAAGGGCGTTTTTTTCAATGGAAAAACGATTCGATTTTGTGATAATTTTGATGGAAATTTCGTAAAAAAGAGAAAAAGTGTCGTCATTTTTGGTGAAAAAGTCCTTGGAATGTCAGATGGAAGCTGTTTTTTGACAGATTCGCTTTCGTATAAAATTCCACTTGATTTTATGCTTGTTTATGGTAAAAAACGGCAGTCGTTGGAAATGTTGTTGAATGTATATGATTTTGATTATCTGATAATTGATGGAACAGTTCCTTCGTATTTGACAGCAGAATTGATTGGGGAATCAGAGAAATTAGGTATAAAATATCACTCAATTAGAGAAAAAGGAGCATTTTTGATGAAATAATTTTTTAAAATTTATTTTATTGATAATCAATATGATGAAAAATAATTTCAAAAAAAGTGAATTTTTTTTAAAAAAATGCTTGCAGATATGAAAAAAGGTCGTATCTTTGCACTCGTAATCAATAACACAAACGGTTACGAAAAAATAAAAAAAGCAGGTGCTGTAGTTCAGTTTGGTTAGAATGCCTGCCTGTCACGCAGGAGGTCGCGAGTTCGAGTCTCGTCAGCACCGCAGAAAGTCTCTCAGAAATGAGGGACTTTTTCGTTTTATATAATCCACGAATCTGCATGAATGACAACAGTGCCTTTGTGGTCTTGTATTCTTAAAATAATTCCTAATAACTAACTACTAATTTCTAATTATTATTATATTTGCATAAACGTCATGCGGTATGAAAGAAAGAATAAAATCTCTTGTTAAAGAAATTGTTAATGAAGTAGTTGACATTCGTCGTCAGATTCATAAAAATCCAGAGCTGAGCTTCGAAGAGTATGAAACTGCATCATTGATTCACACTTTCTTGTCATCGTGGAATATTAAGCATGAATATGTGGCAAAGACAGGTGTAGTGGCTGAGATTAAAGGAAAAAATCCTGGAAAGAAAACGATTGCTCTGCGTGCCGACATTGACGCGCTTCCAATTCAAGAGAAAAATAAATGTTCATATAGTTCGTCCGTGCCAGGTGTGATGCATGCCTGCGGACATGACGCTCACACGACAATGCTG
Organism: Bacteroidales bacterium; assembly: GCA_045615125.1. GTDB lineage: Bacteria > Bacteroidota > Bacteroidia > Bacteroidales > F082 > Limimorpha. The sequence goes on along the minus strand of JAZLEF010000118.1, from coordinate 4,909 downwards.
CTCGGAGCAGCGAAGATTATCAATCAGCTGAAAGATGAATTTGAGGGAACGGTAAGACTTGTTTTTCAGCCAGGAGAGGAGAAACTGCCAGGCGGTGCAACGATGATGATTGAAAACGGTGTTCTTGAAGGTGTGGATGCAATCATCGCTCAGCATGTTTATCCTGATCTGCCTTGCGGCGAAGTCGGTTTCCACGCCGGTGAATTTATGGCTTCCTGCGATGAGATAAATATCACGATAAGCGGTAAAGGCGGTCATGCTGCTAAGATAAATGAACGCTCAAACACTACGGTGGCTGCAGCTAAGATATTGTGCGCCATATCTGAACTAAGTTCGGAATTCAATAAAGAAGAAAGAAAAAATCCTATAATAATAGCGTTCGGAAGTTTTATAGCCGACGGAACTTACAACGTGATTCCTGGTAAGGTGACGCTAAAAGGTACAATGCGTACCTTCAACGAAGATGACAGAAAATCTGTTAAAAATAAAATCAAGAAAATATGTCGTGAGACAGCGAAGTCTTTCGGATTGAAAGCGAATTTGTTTATTGAAGAGGGATACCCTGTATTGATAAATGACGTAAATCTCACTGAATCACTAAAGTCTTGTGCTGTTGAATTTATGGGCGACGATAAGGTAAAGGCGATACCTCAACTTATGACGGCAGAAGATTTTGCTTGGTATTCGCATAAGACTAAAGCGTGCATGTATCGTATCGGTACTTCAAATGTTGAGAAAGGCATAGTCTCAAAACAACATACGCCAACCTTTGACATTGATGAAGACGCTCTTGAAATAGGAGTGGGACTTATGGCGTATTTGGCTATAGAATATTTGAGAAACTTTTGCCATTAGACTTTAGTCTTTTTTTTTATCTTTGTTCTTTCCAAATTTTTAAAAAATGAAGAAGTTTTTACTTGTAATTTTTGCATTGATATCACTTAACGCCTTCTCACAGATACAGGTTAAGGAAGGCTCTTTTAAAAAGATAGACGGCTATGTGATGTTAGATAAATCGGAACATACCGACATAAATAACAAAGCGATGGCTTTGATAAAAATCACTGCCGAAGGAATGAAAGCGGAAGAAAGAGCTCGCCTTATATTCAAAGGTAATATGGCAACATATTTAGACGTAGAGCAAAAGGGCTATGAGACTTACCTCTATCTTACGGCTCAAGCGGCAAACTTCATAGAAATAATTCATCCCGATTTTGGAAAGACAGAATACTGGTTTCCAGAAGACTTATGCGACTTCTGCGGCTATGAGATGGTGGTGCAGTATATTCCTTTAGTCTCAACGGCGACAGCAACGCAGCAGAATAATTATCTCACTATCATAGCCGACCAGCCTAATGCTTCTATATATATAGACGACCAATATGTGAGCGATGGATTCAAATCTCTCGCTATTGGCACGACGCATACATGGAAGATAGAATGTGATATGTATCATACAGAAAGCGGTAGCGTGACGATAACTGATGGCGAGCCTATCACGATAGAGAAACAATTGCGTCCTGCTTACGGCTTTATCAGTGTTACATCAAAACCAGAAAGTGGAGCTGTCGTGTTTATCGACAATAAAAAAGTTGGAACAACACCGTATCAGTCTGATAAGATGGCGAGCGGAACATACAAGGTGCGCGTGGTGAAAGATATGTATAAGACGGCAGAACAGACATATACTATCACAGATGGAAATACGACAAACGCCGTCTTGGAGATGAGTGCTAACTTTGTTAATCTAACGCTTGAGACTGATGCAGCGTCTGATATTTATATTGACGGACAATATAAAGGCAAAGGTAAATGGAACGGACGTATCACCGACGGCGCTCATTTCGTGGAAGTGAAAAAAGACAAGCATAGAACGGTATCCAAAAACCTTAACCTCGTTCTTGGTAAAGACGAGAGCATAAAGATAGAAGCTCCGACAGCCATAACTGGATTACTGGATATTAGCAGCGTGCCAGTGAAAGCTGACATCTATCTCAACGGAAAACATTATGGAACCACCCCGAGAATCATCTCCGATTTGATGATTGGTGAATATACATTGAAACTTGAAAAAGAAGGCTGCGCTTCTGTTACTAAAAATATCGTTATTGAAGAAAACCAGACTTTGACAATAAAAGAACAGTTGCCTACAGGAAAAGAGGTAGTGATAAAAACCGACAAAACAGGCGACAAGATTTACGTTGATGGCAATTATGTTGGAACAACTCCACTCACCACCAATCTCTCATATGGCACTCATAACCTTAAAGCAGAGAGAGGTTCGCAAACTGCAACAAAAACAGTTGAAGTGAAAGCAACAAATGTGGAAGATATCTTTGTCTTGTCATTTGGCAAGTTGATAAAGATAACATCAGATAAATCTAGCGATGACATTTATGTTGACGGAAAGAAAGTAGGAACAACACCAATGGACATAGACTTCTCCTTAGGCAAACACGAGGTGGAAGTTAGAAGAGGAAAACTGTATGAAACAAAAACATTGCAGATTAGTAAAAATTCCTCTAGCAGCTATTATTTTGTTCCTAAGAAAGAACCATTGGAAAAATATTTAAGCAGAGGTGTTAACTTCATTACTTTGAATGCGGCATATTCTATTGCGCCACAGACTTCTTTTGGATTTAGTTTTGGCTCGGTTAAGAAAGTAGGATGGTTTGTCAGTGCGATGAGCAATTTTGATTTCATTGGTTTTAATACTATTGACAAACCATACGAAGAAGTGATATTGACAGGCAATGCCAAAGATACACGCATCTCAGTGATGGGAGGTGTTATTACAAAAATTGGTGGACCTGTATATTTCAAAGCTGGAGCTGGTTACGGAATGAGAATAAAATGTTGGGAAACAGCAGGTGGTGAATATGTTGAATTTCCATTAGATACATATAAAGGAATTGAATTTTCAGCAGGATTACAATTCAATCTGAGAAATGTGACATTTGGATTTGACGCTGTTACAACTAATTTTGAAACAGTTGAAGCTAAAATAGGAATAGGGTTTAATTGGAATAAAAGATAATAAGTTTAAGTTTAATGTTAAGGCTTAATGATGAATTGCCTTAAATATTAAACTTTAAACCTTAAACAAAAAGACTATGAAAAAGACAATATTATTATTAAGTGCTATACTCTTCTTCTTTGTAAGTTGCAAGAAAGACGTAGAACCAGAAGCCAGCAAGGTGGAGATTGTAGAAGAGAAAATAGAAAAAGGCTGGGATTACATTAAGATAAATGTGGAATACGATTACCCGGTAGAATTAGAATCTGTGACATTATATCTCTCAGAGAAGGAAGACATGAGCGGAGCCGAGGCATACGAATCTAATGTTGATGGAAATAAATTTAGCGTTGAGGTGGAAGGACTGAAAGGAGGAGTTACTTATTATTATTGTTATGAATATGATGATGGATATAATAAGGTGAAATGTGATGTTAGAGGCTTGGTGACAATAACAACAAAAGATATAACCAATATAAAAACAACCACAGCCACATGCGGCGGCAACGTGACCCCAGACGGCAACGCAACTGTAACGGCCCGCGGCGTCTGCTGGAGCACCTCACAAAACCCGACGATAAACGACAGCCACACTACCGACGGTACAGGTACTGGTAGTTTCACTTCAAATCTCACAAACCTTACAGCAAATACCACATATTATGTAAGAGCCTATGCTACCAATGAGAAGGGAACGGCATATGGGGAGGAGAGAAGTTTTACAACTGCTAAAGTGTTTGATGAAATAGTAGATTCATATGGTAATAGTATAATAACATTGAACGGAAGTGTAGTATTTAAAATGATAGCAGTAGAAGGCGGCACCTTCCAGATGGGAGCAACCTCAGAACAAGGCAGCGATGCATATAGTGATGAAAAACCAGTACACAATGTAACACTTTCAGATTATTACATTGGCGAGACGGAGGTGACACAGGAGCTTTGGGAAACTGTTATGGGCAGCAACCCAAGCAATTTTAAAGGAAACAAAAAACCAATAGAGAATGTCTCATGGAACGACTGCCAGGAATTCATAACAAAGCTGAATAATCTAACAGGCAAGAACTTCAGACTTCCAACAGAAGCGGAATGGGAATATGCGGCGAGAGGAGGCAATATGTCTCAAGGCTACAAATACAGCGGCAGCAATACCATAGGCGATGTCGCTTGGTACGTTGGTAACAGCAGTTCACAGACGCATGATGTAAAGACCAAACAGGCAAATGAATTAGGCATTTATGACATGAGCGGCAATGTGTGGGAATGGTGCCATGACTGGTATGGAAGCTATAGCAGCGGTTCACAGACCAACCCTACAGGACCTACATCTGGCTCTTCCCGTGTGTACCGAGGCGGCAGCTGGTTCAGCAATTCGACGTGCTGCCGAGTGTCGTTTCGTTTCATCTACTACCCAGACTTCAGGTACTTCAAACTTGGTTTCCGCCTTTGCCTTTCTCTTTCTCAGTATTAACACATACATCCGGAATTGTCTTAAGCTGAAGAAAGGAGCAAAAACATTAAGAAGTGAAGAGAAGCGGAGTAGGCGTGAAGCATACGACCGGAGGGAGTGCAAGCGCCAAACGAAGCAAACGAAACGGAGTGATGTTTTTGCGAGAAATTTTAAATAATATAAGACAATGTAGAGCCGTATCACACGACACATAAAAATTAACAATATGTCGTTGATGCGTCTTTCTGTTGTTTTATGAATTTGTTATAAGATTCTGTAATTCGTATTTGGAGATTCCAATTGGAACTGGTGCGTTTTCTATAGTCCATTCCGCAACTATGTCGTTTCTTTCCTTGCAAATCAGCAGTCCGATGGTGTCGTTGTCATCATCTCCTTTAATCAGGTGATTAACGGCATTGCAATAGAAATTAACCTTGCTGACA
>JAZLEF010000117.1:0-4011 GCA_045615125.1 Bacteroidales bacterium | reverse complement strand
AAGTCGCTTGTTGACATGAGCCTCGATGAGATGAACGAACTTTGGGATGAAGCGAAGTTAGGAGTTAGGAGTTAGGAGTTGGGAGTTTTTTATGTTACTAAGTTGCGAAGTTGTTTTATGAAAAGATTTTTGTTGGTGTTTTGTTTGTTGTTTTCGGGAGTGCTTTGTTCGCAGAATGTTTCTGTGGATACGGCTTCTATTGCAGTCAACTCAGCAACTCGGCGACTCAGCAATTCAGCAACTTATCTCAAGTCTTATTGGAATTCTGGTTTGACGGTGTTGTCGCAGCCTCTGCATTACGACTGGAAAGACTGGACTGCGTTTGGCGGGCTTGCTGCGGCTACGACATTGGCGTTCGTCTATGATGATGAAATATACGGTTTAATAGATAGGACGTTTGATGATAATGTCGGCAGATTGACGGCTTTTACAGATGTATTCGGGGAAGAGTGTTTCATACTTCCTTGTATTGTCGGGACATACGCCATCAGCGCGATAAATAAAGATTGCCGTTTGAGGAATATGTCATTGGCTGTGCTGCAAAGTTTTGTCTATGCAGAAGTTGCCTCCGCAGGATTGAAAGTACTCACTTGCCGCATGCGCCCATCTGATTTTGATATCCAACATCCAACATCCAATATCCAAAATTGGTTAGGTCCTTTTGCTACATTCGAGAGCACCTCGTTTCCATCGGGTCATGCGATGCGTAGTTTTGCAGTAGCAACAACGCTGGCAGGATTTTATCCTGAAAAGACATGGGTTGGAGTTGTATCTTATTCATTGGCGAGCCTGTGTTCTATTGGACGTGTTGTAGCCGAAGAGCATTGGAGTTCAGATGTAGTGGTGGGTGCGGCTTTAGGTTATTTTATAGGAAGAGGCGTGGTGAAGTTTAATAATAAAATAGGTAATATTACATCTGCTGATATACAAACAGTAGCAACAAATTACGGTTTAGGAATAGTAATAAATTTTTAAGAAAAAAAACTTCAATATTTCAGATAATAATGTTAACTTTGCACAATCTAAATTATTGATTAATCATTAAGTAAAAATGGGTGAATTCTGGAAGAGAACAGTTTTTGGTTTTCTATTTGCAATCGTAGTTATCGGTGGTATATTCTTAGGCGGGATGTACACTGCCATTATGTTGGCAGCTGTAGTGGTGTTGGGCTCGTCAGAAATCGCTAATTTGTACACAAAACAGGATCAGAATAATGCAGCTATAAAAAACATAGCACAGTCATTATCAATATTCCTTTTCGTTTTCCTTGCTACTTTTGCAGAAAGCCCAGACACTATGGAAGGTTCGATCTTCATCGCTCCAATATTCTTTAATATCCCATTGTTAATAGCCTTATTTTCAAAGAAACATGATTATATAAAATTAGTTGGAGCTTCATGGCTTTCTATGATTTTTGTCGCATTCCCATGCGGAATCATGATGATGTTCTATAATGATTATTTTATTGGAACAGACAAAGGCTGGTTGCTTCTGATATTCTCTATCATTCTGATATGGGTTAATGATATTTTCGCATATCTCACTGGAGTGTCAATAGGAAGACATAAACTCTTTGAAAGAATATCTCCTAAGAAAACAATAGAAGGTAGTATAGGCGGGGCCGTTTTCACGATGTTGTTCGCATATCTTCTCAACCCATTTGTTCTTAACGTTTATTTCTTTGATAATTATTTAAATGACATGCAAGTGATTTTCCTTGCTTTGGGCATTGTCGTTTTTGGAACACTCGGCGATTTGACAGAATCGATGATGAAGAGACATGCTGGCGTTAAAGATTCTGGTAATCTTATCCCAGGTCACGGCGGAATATTAGATAGATTTGATGCGACATTTATGGCAATACCTTTCATCTTTATTTACTTAACCTTAATAAATTGATTATGTATATTCATAAAAAAGGATACGGTGTTATTTCAACTGTAATATTGATAGCAGCGGTAATAGTAGCATTATTTTATTTGTTTGTTCCTATTAAATGCTTACAGATATTTATGACAGTGGCATGTTCGGCTTTGGTGTTCTGGAGTTTTACCTTCTTCAGAGTTCCTACAAATAGAATGACAACAATAGAGAAAGACGCTGTTGTTTCTGCTGCTGACGGTGAAGTCGTAGTTATTGAAGAGGTTGAAGAAAAAGAATATTTCCACGATAAGAGAATACAGATTTCGATATTCATGTCGGCATATAACGTTCACGTTAATTGGTTCCCGATGAATGGCGTGGTGAGTTATTACAAATATCATCCAGGAAAGAAATTGTTCGCAATCAATCCAAAGTCATCAGAGCTTAACGAACGCAATACTTTAGTTGTTAAAGATGAACAGGGAAGAGAAGTGTTGTTCCGTCAGATTGCCGGCGTTATGGCAAGACGTATTATATGCCATGTCGAAAAAGGTGCGAAAGCGAAGGTGGGCGAGGAGTTCGGTTTGATTCGCTTTGGATCAAGAGTGGATTTCTTCCTTCCTGTAGATTCAGAAATAAATGTCAAAATAGGCGATAAGGTTAAAGGAAAGATAAGCGTTTTGGCTTATTTAAGACAACAAGACAACAAGACAACAAGACAACAAGATTGAAAGATAAATATGACTTAGATAATGTCGCAGATTTCAATCAAATCATATATCTCATAATCGAGTTTTTCGTTATGAGATATTTTTTTTCTGTTGAAATAAATATGTGTCATTCCGATTTCTTTGGCAGGAATAATATCGACAGATAAGTCATCGCCAATCATCACGCTGTTTTCTATTGTGCCACCAACATCATTTATTGCGTGATGAAAAATCCTGTGGTCAGGTTTCTTAAATCCGACAACTTCAGAAACAAAAGATGAGTCAATCATCATATCCAAACCAGATGCTTTCATCTTGATAGATTGAACTTCAAGGAATCCATTAGTGATGAGGTGTATTTTGTAATTCTTTTCTTTGAGATAAGTGAGAATATCCATTGTGTTTGGAACTAATGAAACCAAACGAGCTGCGTAGTCTGTATAACTTTCGCCTAAATCGATGGCTAATTTCTCATCAACAATTCCATAGTCGTTTAAAGGCAGACGGAAACGTTCGGTCTTGAGAAATTCCTTGTCTATTTCACCTTTTCTATATAAGTCCCAAAGTCGGTTGTTATGGTCGAAATAAGTCTTGTGAAAATCCTCTGCGCTAGGTATGCCGTAATTAATGAGATTAAATATTTCGAAGATTTTGTCAAATGCAAGAATTGAGCTTCTGTCGAAATCCCAGAGCGTGTTATCTAAGTCGAAGAAAATGTGTTGATATTTAGTCATTTATAATATATCGTTTTTTGTTGTGATGTAAATAAAATGCAAAAATAAATAATGTTTAAATAAATAAATTTTTTTTGAAAAAAATATACCATTTTTCTTTAAAAAGAATTAAATTTGCGAAATTAAAATTGGACATTAATTAATTGTATTATTAAAATTTAACATTATGAAAAAGTATTCTTTACTTATGTTAGTTGCAATGTTTTTATTCATTGGCAACGTAAGAGCTCAAGAAGAAGTTTTGTTAGAAGACGATTTCTCAGCTTACACAGTAGGTAACAAACTCGCATCAGAGTCAAATGCAGCAGGTAACGATTGGTGGACAACATGGTCAAGCGCTCCAGGTAGTGCAGAAGACGGTGTTATCGCTGAATACGAAGGTAACAAATGTGCATACTTAGTATCAGGTAACGACCAAGTTCTCAGACTCGCTGGTTCACAATCAGGTGTTTATGACCTTGAATTTGACATCTTGGTTCCTAATGGAAAATCAGGTTACTTCAACATCCTCCACAAATTTGCTGGTGGTAACTCAAAATGGGCTATGCAAGCATACCTCCACATCACAAGCGATGGTGGTAACACAGACTACTACAACCCAGGTCACGGTACAGTTCACGCTGGTAGCAACGGTACAGCTGACGTAGCATGCGTTTTCGATCAATGGATGCACTTCCGTCTCCACGTTGACACAGACGCTGAC
>JAZLEF010000116.1:0-2655 GCA_045615125.1 Bacteroidales bacterium | reverse complement strand
CAGCTTTAATCTGACTTTGGCGGATGCGAAGTTTTAAATCAACTATCCAATTCTTGTATTCGGATGTAATGATGTTTTCTTGATTTGATTCAAAAGAAATATCTTTCGAATTATGTTCGTTACTTTTTTTCATAAAAATTTCGGTTAATAAGTTTTGCTGCAAAATTAAAACATCGTTTTCAAATAAAAAAGTTAAAAAATGTTAAAATGGCTATGAGCCATGCGTTGTGAGTTTTTTGCTCATGGCTCGCAGCTCATTACTCGCAGCCTCTCCGCGTTAGGGATTGGAGCGGCATCCTTTTTGAGACGGAAGATGGAGACGGAGGCGGAAGCGAAGGCGAGAAAAGATATAGCGGAAAGCCCGACGGCAGAGCCGGAACGCCCAAGAAAATTGGCTAAAGACTAAAGACAAAAGGCTAAAGACTAAAGTTTTTTGAGGTTTCAGAGATCTTAGTCCTTGCTTCACGGTTCAAAGCTAAAAATACGTCTTTTATGGAATTAAACTTTGGAGTTTATAGTTCAAAGTTGACTAAAAAAATGTATCTTTGTAAAAAAGAAAATCCAACAAAAATGAAGATACTTCCAGTTGAAAAGATAAGAGAAGCGGATGCTTTTACAATTGAAAATGAACCTGTCGATTCTATAGATTTGATGGAACGTGCTGCATCTAAGATTTATGAATGGTTTATGAGACGTTGTAAAACCAAGGAGGTCTCAGTTAAAATATTTTGTGGAATGGGTAATAATGGCGGCGATGGCCTTGCTTTGGCTAGAATGCTTTATGCGACGAATATAATCCCGCAGGTGTTTATCGTCCGTTATTCAGACAAGATGAGCGCCGATTGTGAGGTGAATTTCAATAGATTGAAAGAAGAGACCGATGTCATGATGTATGATGTTTTTTCCGAAGACGATTTCCCTCAGATATATGATAACGACATAATCATCGATGCAATATTCGGTTCGGGTTTGAATAGGCCTGTTGAAGGCTTTACCGCGGAACTTATTAATTATCTGAATCAAACCAATGCGATTAAAATCGCTATCGACATCCCATCTGGATTATTCACGAGCAACAGCCAGCAGCCAAAGTCTAACAGTCAATCGCCAATAGTCAAAGCGGATTATACCTTGACATTCCAATTTCCTAAGCTCGCTTTCATGTTTCCTGAGTATGACGCTTTCGTAGGCAAGTGGGAGGTCCTTGATATAAATCTGCATAAGGATTTCGTTGATAATGTCGAGACGATGAATTTCTATGCGACGGAAGATGTGGTGAAGCCGATATTGCGTAAGCGTACGAAGTTTTCGCATAAAGGAACTTACGGACATGCTCTGTTGGTTGCAGGTTCTTCTGGTAAGACAGGAGCATCGCTTTTGTCGGCAGAGGCGTGTATGAGAACAGGCGTCGGATTGCTGACGGTGCATCTTCCGAAAGACGCTTCATTGCCGATGCAGACTTATCTCCCTGAAGCTATGATAGATGTTGACGAATCTAATACACATTGCACCAAGATTGTTGATATTCTTCCATATACCGCGATAGGAGTGGGACCGGGAATAGGTAAAAACGAAGAAACGGTAACGCTTTTGAAGAAGATAATACAGGAAGCCACGCAGCCTTTGGTGCTTGACGCTGACGCTTTGAATATCATAGCAGACAATCCAACATGGCTCTCGTTCTTACCAGATAACACTATTCTCACTCCGCATCCGAAAGAGTTCGACCGACTATTCGGAAAGACGGATAACTCGAACGAACGTCTCGAACTTCAGAGGAAGATGTCTGTTGTACATAATATAATTATCGTGCAGAAAGGAGCACATACAGCCATCACATTCCCTAATGGAACTTGTTTCTTCAACTCGACGGGCAATCCGGGAATGGCGACAGCAGGCAGCGGAGATGTGCTTACGGGAATGATACTGTCGCTTCTGGCACAACGATATAGTCCGCAAGAAGCATCGCTGCTAGGAGTTTATCTGCACGGACTCGCTGGTGATATTGCTGCACAAGAATCAGGGATGGAATCGCTGATAGCAAGAGACATCACTGGCAATATCGGAAAAAGTTTTATGACAATATAAACATCTATAAAACTTCACGAAGCCTTCATGAAAAAATAGTGAAAGATTAGTGGAAAAATATTTTTTTTTGAATAACATTTGTGGATAATATCCGTTATTCATAAAAACAATGTCGAACATAATAAAACAGCAAGAAATAGATAATCTTTACTTTTTTAAAGAAAAAATATTGTATTTTTGTTAATCAGAAAAAATGACTATGGTTAAGACAAGTATTCTTTGGGCTGATGATGAGATAGAACTTCTCAGACCGCATATTTTATTCTTGGAAAAGAAAGGTTATGAAGTAGTTACGACCAACAATGGCAGTGAGGCCTTGGACTTGGTTCGTGAACGTCATTTTGATATAGTATTTTTGGATGAGCAGATGCCTGGTATTTCTGGCGTTGAGACTCTTGAAAGAATTAAGGTAGAATATCCAAATCTTCCTATCGTGATGATTACCAAGAGTGAAGAGGAAAGCATTATGGAAGACGCAATCGGAAGCAACATAGCCGATTATCTTATAAAACCAGTTAATCCAAACCAGATTCTTCTTTCTTTGAAGAGAAACCTTGAAAAGAAACA
>JAZLEF010000115.1:0-7034 GCA_045615125.1 Bacteroidales bacterium | reverse complement strand
CTGCTAAATCAGCTTTACTAACAAGATCATTATACCACTGGGAATAATTTTCTTTACGAGATGTTAATTCTTTTGCCATCGTTTTTTTGGTATAGTATTTGTATATTTTTCTGTGTGCAAAAATAAGAAAAAATTGCATGTATTTATAATTTTAAAGAGTATAAAAATGAAGCATTTAAATTTTTTTATCATCGTTGCAGCCATACTGCTAACATCATGTTCAACAAGCGATAATGTTATTAAAGATGATGCTTACTATTCTCCTTATAACAAGGACGGGAAAAATGACAAAGAACTGATAGTATCCAACGACGGAACATTCAACACCGCCAAAATAAGCAGCAACACACAATATGATTATCAAGCATATTATAGTGAAGATGCAACACAAAGTCCAAAAGCCGAACCTACTTACGAAAAGACAGAAACCGTCATAGATACCAACGGCGTTATCTATAAAACAACAGAGACATATTACAGCGACAGCTACAGTCCACAATACGGTAGCGGCTTAGAAGATAATTACGATTATTACTACGACGACGAAGACGAAAGCTATAACAGCAGCGATTGGAACACCAGCTTTTATTTCGGATTAGGATTCCCTTACGGAAGCTACGTTGGCTTCGTGTGGAATTACCCTTACTATTATTCCCCTTATTATAGTTATAGCTGGTATTACGACTGGTGGTGGAACCCTTACTATTATTATGACTACTGCTACTATCCTCACTTCCATCATTACCCAATTTACCCAGCATTCCCACCTTATCATCCAGGACATCCAGGCCCAGGTCATCATCCTGGCGGCGGTGGCGTCAACCCTCACCCAGGTGGCAACGGCTTACACATTGCAGGCAACAACACCAACAGACCATCATCTGCAGGCATGTCTCCAAGAGGAAGAAACGAAGGCTTGACAACAACACCATCAAGACCATCAAGCAGCGGCATGAGCACAACATCACCAAGAGTGTCAGCCAACGACAGAGTATCAACAGCTCAAAACAGATATAACAGACCTTCTAGCACAAGCAACTCTTCCACTGTAAGACCTTCATCTTCATCAGAACGCAAATCATACACTCCAGCTAACAGCAACCGTCAAGTACGTTCTAGCTCAGAATATGTAAGACCTAATTCAAGCTCATCACATAACAACAACTCTAACACTATCAATGTAAGAAACAACAGCAACAATACAAGAAGCACTACAAGCAACAGCAATATCAGCAGACCAAGCAGCAGCTCTAATTCAACTCCAAGAAGCAACAGCTCAAGCATAAACAGACCAAGCAACAGCGGCAGCTTCAACAGCGGAGGAGCAAGAGGCAGCTTTGGCGGCGGCGGTAGCGTAAGAACAGGAAGCGGAGGCAGACGATAAATAACATCATTATGAAAAAGTTATTTTTGATATTATTAGCGATAGCACCTTTCTATATCAATGGACAAAACATCATTGATATATATAACATATCAGCAGTAAATTACCAAGGTACTGCAAAAAGTGCCGCAATGGGTAATGCTATGGGTGCAGTGGGTGAAGACTTCTCCGCCATCAGCATCAACCCCGCAGGATTGGGATTGTATAGAAAATCTACATTCTCGTTTACGCCATCATTGTCTACTTCATATATCATGTCCGAATACTACGGTAATATAGAACACGACGATAAAACCAATTTCACCATTAACAACGTTGGCTATGTCAGCACTAACAGCTATAATAACATCAAGATAAACTGGGCTTTTGGCATGAACAAAACCAACAATTTCAACAGCAGCAGCTTCGTTAGTGGCTTCAATCCCAACAACTCATTGATCGATGCTTATTTCGCTGAAATAATAGCCAACGACATATACGACGAAAACCAATTATACGAATATTCACCTAGTTATATCTATCCTATTTGGGATGTATGGTTGTTCGATTTCAACAGCGACGGCAGCCTAACTGCTTACGTCCCAGAAGGCAACATACAGCAGCTCAAAGGTGTGACATCGTGGGGAGGAACCAACGAATGGACTTTGAGCACAAGTTTCAACTTCAGCGACAAGTTATTTCTTGGTATGTCTGTAAATGTATCTAATGTGAACTACAGAAAAATAAGCGACTATAAAGAAGTTTTTGAACTGGACGGAGATTCTTATTCATGGATGCAACAAGAAAACTTATCCACCACAGGATCGGGCATCAATTATAAAGTCGGACTTATAGCATACCCTGCCAGCTGGTTACGCATTGGAGCAGCCTTCCACTCATCAACAATCTACAATCTCACCGACACTTGGAGAACAGAGACAATGTCGTGGGACAGAATACTCAACGTTCCAACATCTTACTTCGACTATTATCTACAAACGCCATGGATATTTAACGGAAGCGTGGCTTTTATCCTTGGCAACTTCGCCATGATTACCGCAGACTGCGAATACATCGATTACAGTTCTATCGCATTATCAGCATACAACTACGACTACAGCAACTACAACGATATGTTGTCATATACCTTCAAGCCAAGCATGAACATCAGACTGGGTGCAGAATGGCGTTATCAGAACATGTGCTTCAGAGGAGGTTACGCATTATACGGAAGCCCATACGGATTGTCACCAACAAAAGGAATTTACAACTTTCATAACAGAAACGCCTTCTCTTGCGGTTTCGGTTATACACAACACGGCTTCACAATTGACGTAGCATACGTTTATTCATACAGACACAACAACTACGATTTATATTCTCAATACACAAATTATTACACAGAACTATCAAATAAGAATGTAGTGCATGAAAAGACAAACCTTCACAATCTGATAGTAAGTTTTAAGTTCAGATTATACTAATAAAAAAAACGAGGCTTAAAGCCTCGTTTTTTTTTATTCATTATGATACATATCAACGATGTCTTGGTCAATCAAGATACGACCGCAATATTCACAAACGATGATTTTCTTGTGCATGCGGATATCGAGTTGATGTTGTGGAGGGATTTTATTGAAACAGCCACCGCAAGCATCACGTTCAATCTTAACGACTGCCAAACCGTTGCGTGCATTTTTTCTGATACGCTTGTAAGCTGTGAGAAGACGTTCTTCAATAAGTTGTTCACTTTCTTGTGAACGAACCATAAGTTCTTGTTCTTCTTTTTCTGTTTCTTCAACGATTGATGACAATTCAGCTTTCTTAAGCTCTAAATCATTTTTACGTTCTTCGAGATGAGCGTTTGTTTCTGCCAAAGAAATCTTCAACATTTCTGATTTCTTCATGCAATCGTTGATACGTTTTTCACAAAGTTGAATATCTAATGATTGATATTCTATTTCTTTTGTCAATGATTCGTATTCACGATTGTTGCGAACGTTATTTTGTTGTTCTTCATATTTTTTAATGAGAGCTGTAGCTTCTTTGATTTTGTTTTTGTAATCAACGATGTCTTTAGCGAATTTTTCTAACTCTTCATTATATTTTGCGAGACGAGTTTCCATACCTGCGATTTCGTCTTCGAGGTCTTGTACTTCGAGAGGCAATTCACCGCGTATGATGCGAATTTTATCAATCTTAGAATCAACTTGTTGCAAGCTATACAATTCGATAAGTTTTCTTTCAACAGTGATTTCTACTTGTTCTTCTGATTCGTGTCTGAATTTATTTTCTTCCATATATTTAAAAAAATTAATTATTATACAAAATAATGAACCGAGTTAGTTTTTACGCTCGAAATTTGGACTGCAAATTTAGGATTTTTTTTGAGAATAATATCAGCAAATAATTGTTTTGTAAATTGTTCTGTCTCAAAATGTCCAGCATCAAGGATAAGTATCTCATTATCAGCATCGAAAAATTCATGATACTTAACATCTGCCGTAAGATAAACATCTGCTTTGCAACGTTTTGCGTCATTTATGAGAAAAGAACCAGAGCCTCCGCAAAGAGCCACTTTCTTAATTGGACGATTCAACAACTCAGAATGACGAATTGCCGGCACACTAAGTTTTTCTTTCACTAACGACAAAAACGCATTTTCAGACATTTCTTCTTCCAAAACGCCAATCATTCCACTACCCACAGGAAGTTCCTCATCAGAATTATTTTGATGCAGTATCTGCAAATCTTTCAAGCCCAATTTATCAGCCAAAACCCTGTTTACTCCCACAAAGCTATTATCCAAATTAGTGTGCATTGATGCAATGGAAATATCATTTTTGATAGCCTTGGTGATTATCCTTCCAATGGTATTATCTGCAAGAATATTCTTTATTCCTTTAAAAATAAGCGGATGATGACTTATAACAAGATGAAACGAATTTTCAATAGCCTCGTCAATTACTTTTTCTGTTACATCTAACGTTAACAAAGCCTTGTCAACCATGGCATTTGCATCACCTATCAACAGACCCGAATTATCATAATTTTCTTGCCATTGCAAAGGTGCAACTTCAGTGATATAACTCAAAATATCTGAAACTTTATTCATCTCTGAAAATTTTCGCTAAGATACGATTTTTTATCGTTTATTGGTTTGTTTTCATAAAAATAATTTGTACATTTGTTGACTTAATAAATTTATGAGGAAATTATTGTTACCCATATCATTAATATATAGTTTTGTCTTATTTTTAAGACATAAGTTATACGATTGGCATATATTGAAATCCAAGAGCTTCGATATTCCAAATATATGTATCGGAAATCTTAATTTGGGCGGTACAGGAAAAACACCTCACATTGAATATCTCTTAAGACTTTTATCAGAAAAATATAGAATCGCTGTCTTAAGTCGTGGCTATGGAAGAAAGACCAAAGGATATATTCTTGCTAACGACAGCCATAACCACTTCGACATCGGCGACGAGCCTATGCAATATCTCAAGAAATTCAACGACATAAAAGTTGCTGTTGATGAAAACAGATGCAAGGGCATAGAAAAACTACTCAAAGAAAGCGTGCCTCCTCAGATTATACTTCTTGACGACGCTTATCAACATAGAAAGATAAAACCAGGTCTGAATATACTTCTCACCGATTATTACAACCTTTACAGCAACGACCATCTTGTTCCAGCAGGAAATCTCAGAGACATCAAAAAGGCCGCCAAGAGAGCTGATATTATAGTTGTAAGCAAATCACCTAATGTATTGACTCCTTACTACAAAAATGATATAGAAAACTCTCTTAAACCTCTTCCCCATCAAAAGATATTTTATTCTTATATAGAATATCAAGACTTCGTACCTTTCAACAAAGCAAGCCATGAAATCAACATCAAAGAAACCAAGACCATATTACTGTTCTGCGGCATTGCTAACACTTATTCATTGGAAGATTATCTTAAAAGAAAATACAACACTATAACCAAGGTGCAATTCAACGACCATCACAGCTACACAGAAAAAGACATGGATCTGGTCATTGAAAAATACAACGACATCATCGGAAAGAACAAGGCTATTGTCACGACAGAAAAAGATGCAATGAGATTGATAAATTCAGTACTGTCAGATAAGTTCAGCGACATTCCTATCTTTACCATTCCGATTAAAGTCAAGTTTCATAAAGATGATGAAGATGGTTTCAACAATGAAATTATCAATTATATTAACAATAGTCTGATGAATTAAATTATTAAGAAGATGTCGGAAGCTAAGAAGATTTATTTCATCACAGATTTACATTTGGGAGTACCAACTCTTGAGGACAGCCACAAAAGGGAATTGATGCTGATTCGTTTTCTTGATTCTATTAAAGACGAGACAGAAATGCTCTTCCTTATGGGCGACCTCTTCGACTTCTGGTTTGAATATAAGACGGTAGTACCTCGTGGATACGTCCGCCTACTTGGCAAATTAGCACAATTCGTTGACGAAGGCATCCCTGTTCATCTCTTCGCCGGCAACCACGACCTATGGACTTTCGACTATCTACAGAAAGAAATAGGCATACAGCTTCATCGTGAGCCAATGACAATGACATTGAAAAACAAGAAATTCCTTCTCGTCCACGGCGACGGCAGAGGCCCAGGCGACAATGGATACAAGTTCTTAAAGAGAGTCTTCGAATGCAAGATAAACCAATTCCTTTTCAGATGGGTACACCCTGATATGGGAATAGGTATCGCTTTGAAATGGTCTCACAACCACAGAGTCAAAAAGTTGAAGAAAGAAGCTGAAAGCAATTATTACTCTGTCGTTGAGAAAACTCGTCTTTACCAATATGCTCAACAATGTGCCAAGGAAGACCCAAACATCGAATATTTCGTGTTCGGACATCAGCACAAACCTATGCAATATAAGACTGATAACGGCGCTACCGTGACAGTAGTAGGCAACTGGATAAGAGATTTCTCCTATGCCGTATTCGACGGAAATGATATCAAATTATTAACATTTAAAGAATAATAGAATTATTTTTACAACGTTATACCAAGGCTGCTGGCTTTTTGCCATTAGCCTACGAGATTAAAGAATATTAAAAATTAAAATAACAATTATGGAAATCACAAATTCTTACATCAAAGAAAACGAAAATCGTTTCTTAGAAGAGTTATTCGGATTGATTCGTATCCCTTCAATCAGTTCACAAAGTGAACATAAAGAAGACATGGTTAAATGTGCTGAATACTGGAGAGACAGCATCTTAGCTGCTGGCGCTGACAAGGCTGAAGTCATGCCAACAGAAGGTCATCCAGTTGTTTACGGCGAAAAAATCATCGACCCAAAACTTCCTACAGTTTTAGTTTACGGTCACTATGATGTTATGCCAGTCGACCCAATCGAATTATGGAACACCGACCCATTTGAACCAGTCATCAAAGACGGTAAAATCTGGGCACGTGGCGCTAACGACGACAAAGGTCAGGCTTTCATGCACGCTAAGGCATTCGAGACAATGGTAAAGACAAACACATTGCCATGCAACGTTAAGTTCATGCTTGAAGGCGAAGAAGAAATCGGTTCTGGCAGCCTCTCAAAATGGATTGTAACAAACAAAGATTTAGTCAAGGCTGACATCATCTTGGTTTCAGACACAAGCA
>JAZLEF010000114.1:0-21919 GCA_045615125.1 Bacteroidales bacterium | reverse complement strand
GTATAAAGTCTTGGAACTCCTGAAGAAACACCAAGCCGCAAGAAGCAATAGCGGCGTCGTTGGCAATATCGGAACAAAAATCCCAATAACACCTAATGTTAATGATAATAAACCGAATATTGTTAATATAATTTTCATAATAATTCTTAATAAATCAGACGTGTCAATGTGTGTTTACCTTTAAGGTAACATTGACGCGTCTCTACAATAATTACCCAAATCCTAAATTCCTAACTAATCAAATCTTCTTCTTGTTCCAATTCGCAAACTTCATATAGAGGTAGCATATAGCCCCAAGCAATCCGCCGTATAAAATCTCAGCGGTCCAGACCCATTGGACATTGTCGGTGATATTGGTCATTATTGCGATATAGATTACGTAAACGACTAATATTGCAGCTTCTAAATACAAGGCAGCCGATGTGTTGCCGGTGCCTGAGACTGCTTCGAAATATCCGTTGCCAACGCCTTGTAAGATAGTGCCGAGACAAATGACATATATCGAAGGTACTACCATTTGTGCGAAGTTGATGTCGTCGGTGTAGATGCTTGCCACTTGAATAGGGAATATCATAATGACTAAAATAATTGGTATGGTGCAGACTATACAGTTCTTCATAATTTTGGTAATTGTGTCGAAGACTTGTTCCGGATGTCCTGCTCCAATAGTTCTGCTGACCAATGTGTTAGTCGTTGTTGCAAAAGCGAAGCATGGAGTGATGAGAATCATATAAACGCTTCTTACGATAGAAGAGATGCCTGTAGCAGTTTCGCCCATTTTTTCTATTAATATGAAAAAGACAAACCAAACTCCGAATGAGAATAACTTCTGAATCATAGTAGGTGTGGCTATTTTTAAGATTCTCTTCATTAATTCTGATTCCAATTTATGAACTTTGAACATGCCGAAGTCTTTGTTTCTCAAAGTGATGTAACTATAGATTGTGAAGAATAAGAATGCCGCGACTTCTGCGCAGAATGACGCTAATGCTGCTCCTCCGATGCCCATTTCTGGGAAACCCCAATTACCGAATATTAAGCAATAATCTAAAAATATATTAACAATCGCCATTATTATTGTGGAATAAGTAATGGCTTTGGTGTTTGATATTCCTACATATAAACCTCTGAATAAGAAGTTAAAACACACGAATATAATACCGAACTGACGGTATTTTATGTAATCTAATGCTGATGCATAAATATTAGGCGAGTCGATGAGCCAAGCTAAAAGCGACTCAGAGAAGAAATATAAGATTGAAAATAATATCGTTCCTAAAATCAAGACGAAAAGCGAGCCGTGTTCAAAGATGACGCCAACTCTTTCCTTGTTGCCTTCTCCAAAACGGCGTGCGATGATAATCTGAACGCCGATGGCGAAACCTGTCGCAATGGTCGTGAACACGAAATAGAAAAGACCTGCCAACATAGAAGCTCCCAACTCAATAACACCAAGGTGTCCTACAAATGCGGTATCGGTGAAATTGATGATGGTCTGTGCCATGTTCCCTAACATAATAGGAATTGCAATGCTCCATATTTCTTTGTTGGTAATATGTGATTTCATTTGAGCTTCAATGTTTTATGGTAAAATAATGTCGATTTTAGAAGAATGCAAAGTTAATGAAAATTCCTAACTCCTAATTCCTAACTCCTAATTCCTAACTAAAAAAACTTGTAGTCTTGTAGTCTCGTTGTCTTGTAGTCTTTTTTTTCATATATTTGTTAAATAATATTTTTGAATATGAAAATTTTAAAGTCGCTGATAATCATATTGTTTTTGCTGACTACATTGAGAGTGTCATCTCAAACTATATCTGGAACTTTTTTTAATCTTCCACAGCAAAAAGTTTATCTCAACGCATATAGAGGCTTGTATCTCGAACTGATTGACTCAGTAATGATGTCGATTGATAAAAGAGTAGAGTTTAACACTCCGCTTGTCAAAGGTATGTATCAGATTGAAACAGAACATGGTTTTACAATGGATTTGCTTTATGAAGATGGAGGTATTAGCTTCCTGTTGAAAGATGCCGATAAAATAGAAGAAGTGGAATTCATTGATTCACAACTAAACGCAGATTGGTATAAATATCTCATTCGTAAAAATGAAATGCTTAAATCTCAAAAGTTGTTGCTTCCGCTTGTCCGTTCATATAACAAAAACTCTGAATTTTATATAGAAACCAAAAACGAATATAACAGATTGCAAGAATCATTTGACTCTTTCACAGATTCTTTGCTGAAAAATGATAATTATGCATCAACATTGATTCGTGTTGACAAACTGCCTTACATAGATGTTGAACTTGATTACGAAAAACAACGCAATGAGTTGATTGCTAATTTTTTCAATGATGTGGATTTTAATGACCTATCGCTAATACCAACAAACGTTTTAACAAATAAAATCCTCGATTTTCTTTCGCTTCAGCAGCATCCTGGTCAAAATAAGGACCAACAGATAATGGCGGTAATTCTTGGCGTTGATAATGTATTGTATCGTGCTTCTGTGAATTATGATATGTATAAATTTATCTTTCAATATCTTATGGAAGGATTTAAAGAGTTGGCCTATGATGATATTGTTGATTATATGACAAGAGTTCCTTATTCTGACGAAATTGAATGTGATGAAAATCAATATAATGAGTTGTTAAATATTGTTGAGTTTAATTCGAGGGTTAAGTTAGGAAGTAAAGCAGAGAATATTTCTGGTACAACGATATATAATGAGGAGTTTGATATGTATGATATTGATAGTGATTTTACTATCGTTTATTTTTGGTCATATACGTGCGAACATTGTCGTGAAAATATAAGATATCTCAAAACATTTCTTGAAGAAAATCCGGATTTTACTTTGGTTGCTGTAAGTGTGAAAGGTGATTTGAAGAAAATCAAGAGTTTAGTTAAGAAAAATAAAGTTAATTCATATTTTTATCACGATGGTATGGAGTGGGATAGTCCACATGTGTATAATTATGCCGTGACAGCAACTCCAAGTTTTTATCTTCTTGACAAGAATAAAAACATAATTTTTAAACCTTATAATTTTGATGAACTTGTTCAATTTGTAAATATTATTAAGCAATGAAAAAAATAGTTGTAGTCATTTTTATTTTACTTTTTTCTTTAAATGCTCATTCTCATAACTGTGAAGAAAGATGGGTCGATTCTGTTTTTAATTCTCTAACCTTGGAACAGCAAGTAGGTCAGCTCTTTAACCTTAGAGCTAACCAGCCAAACAAGGATTTTGATATTAGAATGGAAGAGTATATAGAAAAATATAACATTGGTGGCGTCACCTTTTTTAGGACAGATGCTGAATCGTTATTACAGCAAGCCAACGAATGGCAGTCGAAAGCGCAGACTCCTCTTATGATAGCTATTGATGGAGAGTGGGGACTTGGTATGCGTATAAACGACGGATTGTCATATCCTTACCAGATGACGCTCGGTGCAATAACCAACGACGCTCTTATCTCTGAGATGGGCCGTCAGATTGCAGAACAATGTGTTAGAATAGGAATTAATGTCAATTTTGCTCCTGATATCGATGTTAATAATGAGCCGGATAATCCTGTTATAGGTTTTCGTAGTTTTGGCGAAGACCCTGATAATGTGGCTCGCAAGGGAACAGCCTATGCTCTTGCTTTACAGGAGAATGGAGTGCTTCCTTCCTTGAAGCATTTCCCTGGTCATGGTAACACAAAAACAGATTCGCACCATGCTTTGCCTATCATTAAAAATTCTTTGGAAGAGATAGAAAAAATAGAACTTTATCCATTCCAGTATTCTATTGATAATGGTGTTAAAGGCGCGATGGTGGGTCATCTTTATTTCCCGGCATTAGAGCCTGTCGTGAATAAATCATCGTCTCTTTCAAAAAATATAGTTACAGATTTGTTGAAAAATGAAATGAACTACGATGGTATTATATTCACCGATGGTTTGGAAATGAAAGGCGCGTATAACGGAACCGATCCTGATAGCGTTTGCTTGCACGCAATTATGGCTGGAAATGATGTGCTCTTGCTTCCTATAAATGTTGAGAACTCTCTGACTATTATTGTTGAAGCAGCTAAAAATGATGAATCGGTGAGAGAAAGAGTGGAGGAGAGTTGTAAAAAAATATTAAGACATAAATATCAACTTGGACTTAATGATTATAAACCAAAGTACACAGAAAGATTAAATAATGATTTGAATCATAATAGATATTATGAGTTGAAACAGCGTCTTTATAATGAGGCGATTACAATGTTAGTGAATAAAAAGAATATATTGCCTCTCAATAAGAATATTGAAAAGAAAATAGCTGTTGTAACATTTGGCAAAGATAATTTTGTTTCTAATGAATTAAATGAAAACGGTATAAAAAACACTTCTATAGTCATGACGAAAGATGCTTCAGAAGAAGAGATAAAAAGAACTGTGAAACAGCTTAAATCGTATGACTATGTAGTCGTAAATATTAGAAATACATCCAATTATCCATCAAAAAATTATGGCATTACTAAGAGCATGATTTCTTTTGTGGAAAAATTGAGTAAATCTAACAAGGTGATTTTTAATCTCTTTGGCAGCCCTTATGCTCTGGATAAGTTTTCTTTGGGTAAGAATGTTAATGCTATTCTCGTTGGATATGAAGATAATCAGATGGTCGCAAATGCCATTTGCAATATAATGCTGGGAAAAATGTCTCCAAAGGGAAAACTGCCTGTCTCCTTGAAAAAATATAAATGTGGTGAAGGTCTTGAATTTAGTTCGTTCCTCTCTCCACAGACATTGCCTGTCTCTTTGATTGATAATGAATATACTCAAAGAATTGACTCGCTCGTCCTTGATGCTATTGATCAGAAGGCTTTCCCAGGATGTCAGGTCTTGGCTCTTAAAGATGGTAAAATAATATATGACAAAAATTTTGGCAAATATACTTATGAAGGGGAGAAGCTGGTTCATTCTGAATCAGTTTACGATATAGCATCTTTGACAAAACTTTTCGCTTCTTCATTTGCTCTGATGAAACTTTATGATGAAGGTAAATTGGACTTGAATTCAACACTCGGTGATTTCTTTCCTTTTATGAAACAGTCCGATAAAGGTGAAATTAAGTTGATAGAATTCTTGACACATCAGTCAGGTATGATTCCATGGATTCCGATTTATAAAACAATATGTAAGGATAATAGTCCTGATATGGAGTGTTTTAGAGAATTTATTGACGAGGAACATACTGTGCGAGTAGCTGAAAATCTTTATATATCAGAAAGTTTTAGAAATGAGATTTATGATACTATAATGAAATCGGAGTTGAAGGAAAAGAAATATTTATACAGTGATTTAGGATTTTATTTTATTCCTGAAATAGTAGAGTCTGTTACTAATCAATCTTTTGAGTCGTATCTAGAAGAAAACTTCTTTGAACCATTGAATCTTAATAATATCTGTTTTAAGCCATTGTTGAATCTTGATGTAAATAATATTGTTCCTACCGAAGATGATAAATATTTTCGTAATCAGTTGATCTTAGGTGATGTACATGATCAAACTGCCGCATTGATGGGTGGTGTCTCTGGCCATGCGGGACTTTTCTCGAATGCCAAGGATCTCGCAGTCATGTTGCAATTGCTTCTTAACGATGGTTATGCAAATGGCAGTCAGTTGGTTTCGGAAACTACAATAAAATATTTTACATCAGCACCTTACGCTGATAATCAAAATAGAAGAGGAATTGGTTTTGATAAACCTGAATTGGATGCAGAAGCTAAATATTACACACCATCAAAGAAGTCGTCAATGGATAGCTTCGGTCACTCTGGATTTACAGGCACATTCGCTTGGGCAGATCCTGCTAATGATTTGATAGTTATATTCTTGTCAAATAGAGTCTATCCAAGTTCTGATAATAACAAACTTTCTAAATTAAATATCAGAACGAAAATACACGACTTGTTTTATAAGGCAGTGGAATAAAGGAATTAAGGAACTGAGGACCTGAGGACCTGAGGACCTGAGGAATTCCTCATACCCTTAGTTTCTTAAATTTAATTATCAGATGGATTTGTAGGGAATGTGTTCCAAAGCGTATATTTCTTACCTAATTTATTGACAAAAGTGCTCCACATCTTGCTTGGCATGGTGTGGAGTATTTCTTTTGAACTATATTTTCCAACAAGCCAAGTATTAGCTTCGAGCTCTTTTTTTAATTGTCCGCTGTCCCAACCTGCATATCCGACATAGAATCTTACCTCGTGAGGCTTGACTAAATTAGTTTTGATCAATGCTTTAAGTGCATTGATATTGCCGCTCCAGTAGAGACCGCTCATAATTTTGTATGAGTCAGGTATCAATTCACCAACGGTATGTATGAAGAAGACTCTATCAGTCTCGACAGGACCGCCAAGATAAACGTCAGCCTTAAATTCTGGAAAACCTTGAACTATTTCGTTAAAAGGAATGTTGAGCCTCTTATTTATGACAACACCAAAACTGCCTTCTTCCTCTTTATGGTCGACGATTAAAATGGTAGAACGCTTGAAGTAAAAATCGTTGATAAATGGCTCTGAAATTAGAACGTCGCCGATGGTTACCTTCGTTGTATTGTTTTGAATTTTAAATAGTTCTTCTTTGTTCATGACTCGTTAAGTTAATAAAAATTATGCATTATGAATTATGCATTATGAATTATAATTTTCTTAAATTTGTACGTTAATTTTGATTTTAACATTATGGCAACTTATTACGACCAAAATAAATATAATCTCTTAAGAGAAGAATATGAATTTTTCCGTTTTCAAAGATACGATTATACTTTGGATAACGATACCTTGTCGGTAAAATTTTATTTCTCCCTCGATGATAAATATTTCTTTACGCCAACTTTTGAAGTTCCTTCAAGAAAAATGTACGACTGGAATAATCTTAATGACAGTCACCTGGATACTTTAATATTCAACATAGGGATGATAGAGCTTATCAGTTATTGGAAACTCGCTTGTCCTAAGAAAGTCTATATAAAGCCGCATTATTTGGATGAAAAACAGATATTGTGGTGGAAGAAGTTGTATTATAATGGTTTAGGAGAATTCTTCTATCTTAATGGGATAAAGGAAAATGTTAATGATTTTATGGAAATCATTGTAGAAGGTGATTTTCATTGTCAAAAAATCAATATTGAATTAAGTGAAAATACTTTGGTTCCTATTGGTGGTGGAAAAGATTCTGTTGTGACTATCGAGTCGCTGAAAAATAAAATGCCGATAATACCAATGATTATCAATCCTCGTGGAGCAACGACGGCATGCGTCGAGACGGCGGGATTTTCTTTAGATCAAACTGCAATCATTAAGAGAACTTTAGATTCTACAATGTTGAAAATGAATAATGAAGGATTCTTGAACGGTCATACTCCATTTTCCGCTTTGTTGGCATTTTACACATTGTTGATTGGTTTTGCTACTAATTCAAAATATATTGCTCTTTCCAATGAGTCGAGTGCAAACGAACCAACTGTGCCCGATACCGAAGTCAACCATCAATATAGTAAATCTATAGCTTTTGAAAATGATTTTAGAAATTATGTTGATGAATATATAAGTTCTGAAATTCAGTACTTTAGTTTTTTAAGACCTTTGAATGAGATTCAGATAGCACAACAATTTTCCAAGAATAAGGATTATTATAAAGTGTTTAAAAGTTGCAATGTGGGAAGCAAGACGGATTCCTGGTGTGGCAAATGTCCTAAATGTCTTTTCACTTATTTGATAATGTCGCCTTTTATCCCACAAAATGAACTCTCTGAAATTTTTGGAGGGAACTTGTTGGAAGACAATGAATTGATGCCAATTCTCAAGCAACTTAACGGTGAAGTGGAGGTGAAGCCTTTTGAATGTGTGGGCACTGTTGAAGAAGTTAATGCGTGTTTGGATTTTTGTCAAAAGGCAAATAACGAAAGACAAAAGTTGTTGGATGATTTATTAAATCAATATGATGAGGCTAATAATCTTCCTAAGCAATTTGAAGCAATTTTGAAGGATAATTTAAGTAATTCATAAACAGGATGATTGATTCGATATTTAGACGATTAAGAGGAAAGAAAATTCTTGTTGCAGGCTTCGGTCGCGAAGGAAAATCTACTCTGAATTTTTTGAACAAATTTTTGCCCCATGCAGTAATAGGTGTGGCTGATATGAATGAATCAGCTTTGCAAATACTTGATAATAAAAGATATAATCTGTATTATGGGGAGAATTATCTTGATGCTGCAAGCGATTATGATATAGTGATAAAGACGCCGGGTATTTCGGTTAAAGATATAAATATCGAATATTCTAAAATAAGTTCACAGACGGATTTGTTTCTTGAAGCATTTCATAATCAAGTTATTGGCGTTACAGGAACGAAGGGTAAAAGTACGACATCCACTTTGATTTACCATCTTCTGAAAGAATCGGGTAAAGATGTGATACTCGCTGGTAATATCGGTATTCCTGTTTTTGATTGCATCGGTAATATAAATAAAAGAACTATAATAGTTTACGAATTGTCTGCGCACCAACTGCAATTCATAGGTAGATCACCTCATGTCGGAGTTTTGTTAAATGTCTTTGAAGAACATCTCGATCATTTTGGTACTTTTGAAAAATATAAAGAAGCTAAAATCAATGTCTTACGATATATGAAAGATAATGATATAGCTGTCCTGAACAATGAATTGTCATTTACCGCAGATTTGTTGCAACAGAGATATGTGACTTTTGAAAGTTACAATTTCGATGATTATGATTTTGATTGGAATGATATACCATTAAGGGGTGAACATAATAAATTGAATATCAAGGCTGCTCTCTGTGCATGCTATTCTTTCGGATTGATAATCTCCGAATTGTTACCTCATTTGAAAACATTTAAACCTTTGGAACATAGACAAGAATTTGTTGGAACCTTCAACGGTGTAAGTTTTTATAATGATAGTATCTCTACAATTCCTCAGGCTACAGTGGCTGCCTTGCAAACGATAAAAAATGTTAATTTTCTTTTACTCGGTGGTTTTGATAGGGGAATCGACTATCAGCCTTTGATTTCTTTTTTGAAAGTAAATCCATTGAAATATATTTTATTGACAGGCAAAGCAGGTAATACGATAAAAGATATGCTTCAATTTGTTGGTTATGAGGGTGATATGTTTGAGTATGAAGATATGCAATCGGCATTCGATATAATTACAAAATATTCGGAAAAAGGTGATGTATGCCTTCTTTCTCCAGCTGCGGCAAGTTACGACAGATATAAGAATTTTGAGGAGAGAGGATGGATTTTTAAAGAATTTGCAAAGAAATTTTAACAAATGAATGATATTATTTTTGCCGAAAATGGCTTCGATAGAATCTCGTCCTTGTCTCATCAATATGACAAAATATTTGTGCTGACTGATAGCCGTATTGATGGGATTTACTCTTCAATGTTGGCAAATCTTTTTCCGTTTACCACATTTAAAATTGTGATACCGGAAGGAGAACAGAATAAAAATATTGAAACTATAACTTATATCTGGGAAAGACTTATTGAATATCAAGCTGGAAGAGATTCTTTGATGATAAACTTAGGCGGTGGAACGGTCTCCGATATTGGTGCTTTTGCAGCTTCTTGTTATAAAAGAGGTATTGATTTTATAAATGTCCCAACTACATTACTTGCTATGATAGATGCTTCTATAGGTGGAAAAAACGGAGTGAATATCAATAATTTAAAAAATCAAGTTGGACTTTTTTCTCAGCCTCAGAGTATAATCGTCAATCCGATGTTCTTGAAGACATTGAGCAAGAGAGATGTTTTATCAGGTCTTGCAGAAATGATGAAGTATGCTTTTGTCGCTGATTCTTCTTTTTTAGACTTGAACAAATCTAATTATTCGAATTATATTGAGAGTGCCGCACTTCTTAAAGATGAGATAGTGAGTTTTGATGTTAAAGAAAGTGGCTTAAGAAAGATTTTGAATTTTGGTCATACAATAGGTCACGCTTTGGAATCGTATTATGTTGATAAAGATAATTATCTTACGCATGGAGAGGCTGTTGCATTAGGAATGTATTCGGCTTTATATCTTTCTAATAAATATTGTGGTTTGGAAGAACAATGGCTTGTTTTTTATGAGAATTGGTATAATGAAAATCTTAATCGTTTGAATCTTAATGAATTCGATGTGGATTCAATAATGAAATTTATTTCATACGATAAGAAAAATAAAGAAGGTTCTCCTCGTTTTATCTTGATTTCAGCACCAGAAAAACCGCTTATTGATGTAGAAGTCATGCCTTCCGATATTAGAGATTCTATTTCTATATTAAAAAATAAATTTTCTCTTTAATGCTAATTTCACCTTTAAATATTGATTTTAATTCTGAAATAATATTGCCTCTAAGCAAAAGCGAAAGCAATAGAGCCTTGATGATAATGCATTATTTTAGAGTTCAGGAGTTTAAGACGCAAAGATGCAAAGATAATGGTACTTGTGTAGATGACTCTGCGACTCTACGACTCTGCGACTTTGAGTCTTATATCTCAAATTCTGATGATACAATTCTCCTCCGCAAACTTTTGTCTTTTGTCTTTAGTCATTTCGCTGACAACGAAGTTGTTGAATTAAATTGCGCCAATGCTGGAACGGTTTTACGTTTTTTGATGACAGCTGTAGGTCTGATAAAAGGAAGTTTTGTTTTGACAGGCAGCGAGAGAATGAAACAACGTCCTATTAAACCTTTGGTTGATGCATTGAGGACTCTTGGTGCTTCAATTGAATACCTTGAAAATGAATCATATCCGCCAGTATTGATAAAAGGATGCGAAATAGTAGGAGGGGAGTTGGAAATAAGTGTGAATCAAAGTAGTCAGTTTGTTTCATCCTTGCTTTTAGCTGCACCTCTGTGGAAACATGGTTTGTCGCTCAGTTTGACGGGAAATCTTGTTTCTCTGCCATATATTGATATGACTGTCGATATGATGAAAACTGCAGGGATTAATGTCGTCCGTGATGGCAGAAAAATAACAGTAAAACATTCAAAATATAATTTAGATAATTTAGTAATTGAACCTGATTGGAGTGCGGCTGCATTTTGGTATGAGATTTTAGTAATGTCAGAAAAAACAGAGATTTTGTTAAAAAATCTTAACATTAATTCTTTGCAGGCTGATGCAGCAGCGATTAAGATGTTTGAATGTTTAGGAATTGAGACTAATCAAGTAAAAGATGGAGTTGTTATTAAGAAAGTTGATAGTCAAAAGTCAACAGTTGGAAGTAACAGTTCTTTTTTTATTTTCAATTTTCAAGATTGTCCTGATTTATTTCCAGCAGTGATAGCTTCTTGTGCTGGTTTGAAAATAGATGCAGAATTTTCCGGACTAAAAAATCTCTCCATAAAAGAATCTGATAGAAAGAAAGCAATGATGAATGAGTTAATGAAAATTAACATTTCTTTTGATGAAATTTCTGATGATGTTTTAAGAATGAAATGTCCTGACTTATTACCATATTTTACAGAAGATAATCCGATAGTTTTCAATAATTATGAGGACCATAGAATTGCGATGTCGTTAGTTCCTCTTGCTATGAAGATAGGTTATATTGAAATGCAAAATACAGAAGTTGTCTCTAAATCATATCCTGATTTTTTCAAAGACTATAAGATATGCTGATGATAGAAATAAAAAAAATCCCCCGAGAAATCGGAGGATTTTTTATATAAAGATGTTTAATTTAATTATTCACCTTTAGCTTCTTTTTGAGCTTTTTCGAAGTTTTCTTTTAATTCTGCGAAAACGTCTAAGTCGCCTAAAGTAGTGCGTTCAACATTGTCGTTGATTTGTTTAACAGCGCGTTTTGTTGATTTTGCAGCTTTTTCTTTTACTTCTGTTTCAGCTTCGCGTTCTACAGCAACTTTATCTTCCCAAATACGTGAGTGAGAAAGGATGATTTTCTTGTTTTCTTTTGAGAATTCGATAACTTTGAAGTCGATTGTTTCGTCCATCTTAGCGTTTGAACCGTCTTCTTTCTTGAGGTGACGATTTGGACAGAAACCTTCAACGCCGTAAGGTAATGAAACTACAACACCTTTATCGCTTGTGCTGATGATTGTGCCTTGTTGAATTGAACCGATTGTGAAGATGCTTTCGAATACATCCCATGGGTTTTCTTCAAGTTGTTTGTGGCCTAAGCTGAGGCGGCGGTTTTCTTCATCAACGTCGAGAACGATAACTTCGATAGTGTCACCAATCTTTGTGAATTCTGCTGGGTGTTTGATTTTTTTTGACCAGCTGAGGTCTGAGATGTGGATTAAGCCATCAACGCCTTCTTCGATTTCTACGAAGATACCGAAGTTAGTGAAGTTACGAACTGTAGCAGTTTGTTTTGAACCGATAGCGTAACGTTCTTTGATGTTTGCCCATGGATCTGGAATGAGTTGTTTCATACCCAAAGACATTTTGCGTTCTTCGCGGTCTAATGTCAAAACTTTAGCTTGAACGTCGTCACCGATCTTCAAGAAGTCTTGAGCTGTGCGTAAGTGTTGTGACCATGACATTTCTGAAACGTGGATTAAACCTTCTACGCCAGGAGCGATTTCGATGAATGCGCCGTAGTCGGCAATAACAACAACTTTACCGCTTACTTCGTCACCAACATTGAGGTTTGGATCTAAAGCGTCCCATGGGTGAGGAGTGAGTTGTTTCAAGCCGAGAGCGATACGTTTTTTATTGTCGTCGAAGTCGAGGATAACAACTTTGATTTGTTCGTCGAGTTTAACGATTTCTTCTGGGTGGTTGATGCGACCCCATGAAAGGTCTGTGATGTGGATTAAACCGTCAACACCGCCTAAGTCGATGAATACACCGTAAGATGTGATGTTCTTAACGATACCTTCGAGAACTTGACCTTTTTCAAGTTTACCGATGATTTCCATCTTTTGTTGTTCGATTTCGTCTTCGATAAGAGCTTTGTGAGAAACAACAACGTTTTTGTATTCTTGGTTGATCTTAACAACTTTGAATTCCATGATGCTGTCAACGAATACGTCGTAGTCGCGGATAGGTTTAACGTCGATTTGTGAACCTGGCAAGAATGCTTCGATGCCAAATACATCAACGATCAAGCCACCTTTAGTGCGGCTCTTAACATAACCTTGTACGATTTCTTGTTTGTCGAATGCTTCGTTAACGCGATCCCATGATTTCAAGATGCGAGCTTTCTTGTGTGATAAAACTAATTGGCCATTGATGCCTTCTTGGTTTTCAACGTAAACTTCGATCTTGTCACCAACTTTTAAGTTAGGATTGTGACGGAATTCTGATACAGGGATAACACCATCTGATTTGAATCCGATGTTGACAACAACTTCGCGTGAAGTTTTAGCAACAACTGTACCTTCGATAACTTCGTGATCACCGATTTGGCTCATTGTCTTTTCATACATAGCCTCTAATTTCATGCGTTCCTCTGACTTGTAGTTGTCATCTTTTTTAGGATCGCAATTCCAATCGAAGTTAGCGTCTGGTGTAGGTTTTACTCTTTTAACTGCTTTTTCAACAACGTTTTCGTTGATGATGTTTTGATTTTCGCTCATTATAATAATGATATTAAATTGTACTTAATAACCATTCCGATAAATTATCAAGGATTGTTAAACTTATTTCTATTTTAAGTTGTTGATATATAACTTAATAAATCAACTTCGGAATGAACTTAAAAACGAGTGCAAAAGTAGAAAAAATATTTGAATAAAACAAGACCTTTTTTAATAAAGTCTATGAGTCTATGAGCTGATAAGTCAATGAGTTGTTTCTTTTAAACTTATAGACACTAAGACTTATTGACATATAGACTCAAAATTTGTATCTTTGCAACACTAAAATCTTAATATCATGTTTCTGAAATTATACCCTGAAAATCCTAACCCGCGTTACATCAAAATGATAATGGATTGTCTCAATAACGACGGCGTTATTATATTCCCAACAGATACAATCTACGCCATAGGATGTAACATCAATAGCACAAAAGCCCTCGATAGAATCGCACGTATTAAAGGTGTAAAAAAAGAAAAAGCAAACTTCTCCATTATATTTCATGATTTGAGTATGTTGTCTGAATTTACCAGACCTATTAATAATGATGTGTTCAAATTGATGAAACGTAATCTTCCTGGTCCGTTTACTTTCATCCTTGAGGCTAATAATAATGTTCCTAAAATTTTTAAGAATAACAAAAAAACTATTGGTATTCGTATCCCAGATCAGCCTATAATTACAAATATCGTCCGTGAATTAGGATGCCCTATTATCACGACTTCTATCGTGGATGATGACGAAATTTCGGGTTTTATGACCGATCCTGAGGATATAAATGATGCGTATTCTGATAAAGTTGACATAATTATCGATGGAGGATATGGTGATAAAGAGGAAAGTACTATTGTTGATTGTACTGATAATGAAATAGTTATTCTTAGAGAAGGTAAGGGTGTTTTGGATTGAAAAATTTTTTTTAAATATTTTTTCAAAATATGTTGGAGATATTGAAAAAATATGTACTTTTGCACTCGCAAACAAGAGGATGACTCGCTAGCTCAGTAGGTAGAGCATCACACTTTTAATGTGGGGGTCCTGAGTTCGAGCCTCAGGCGGGTCACCAAGCAAGAGACGCAAAATACAGCGTCTCTTTTTTTATCTCTACTAATGACTTTATTATCCACTAATAAACGCTAATCTAACACGAAAAAATAATATCCACTAATAAACACAAATCTGACAAGAATGACATTAGCCTTTAGCCTTTAGTCTTTAGTCTTTAGTCTTTAGCCATTAACCTCATAAAGGTCTGTTGACAGTTGTCTTAGAAAATGAAAACATTTATAATAAAAGGTCGTGAAGTAAATTGCGAGATAAAACGTTCTCGTAGAAAGTCTGTAGCGTTATATGTCTTTCCAGATGGTCGTGTCGAGATTCGTACACCTTTATTATATAATATAAACGAAATTGAGCCTTTTCTTGTAAAACATTCGCGATGGCTTTTCAATCGTCTCGATTCTAAGAAGGAAAATAATGTAAAAACAAAATCGTTTTCTGATGGTGAATTACATTATTTTCTTGGAAAGCAATATCCTATAAAAGTGAATGTCTCTGCAAGGAATTCCGTGGTTTTTCAAAACGAGACAATTGTGATTGCGACAAAATCATTAGAACTCGTAGAGCCGCTTCTCGACAGATGGTATATGGAACAGGCGAAGCGTGTTTTTCAGGAGATTGCAATTCCCTTGATGAAGCAGATGGAGAAATATAATGTTGCTCCGACATCATTCACTATAAGAAAAATGAAGACTAGGTGGGGGAGTTGTTCTCGAAAAGGAAGCATAAGTCTTAACCTTCATCTGATTAAATTGCCGGAGCAATGTATCAAAGAAGTGATATTGCATGAGCTGTGTCATCTTGTACATTTTAATCATTCTAAGGAGTTTTATGCTCTGATGACAGCTGAGATGCCAGATTGGAAAATGTGGAAAAAAGATATAAGGTTTGTTTAAGCTGTTGATAAATATATGTTTGTGACTTGTTAAAATATTATTTGTATAATTAAAAAAAACTGTTGTACATATAAAAAAATATTGTATCTTTGCACTCACAAAACGAGGATGACTCGCTAGCTCAGTAGGTAGAGCATCACACTTTTAATGTGGGGGTCCTGAGTTCGAGCCTCAGGCGGGTCACCAAGATAAAGGGTTTCAGTCGAAACCCTTTTTTCGTTTTATCCACAAAGGATATGCTATCCACGAAAGGACACGAATCCTCACGAAAGATTAGTGTAGATTAGTGCAGATTAGTGGATGAAAAATATCCACGAAAAGACACGAATCCTCACGAAAGATTAGTGAGAATTAGTGCAGATTAGTGGATGAAAAATATCCACGAAAGGACACGAATCCTCACGAAAGATTAGTGAGAATTAGTGCAAATTAGTGGATGAAAAATATCCACGAAAGGACACGAATCCTCACGAAATATTAGTGAGAATTAGTGCAAATTAGTGGATGAAAAATAGAATTTTTATAGTTGTTAAATGGCGATATCGTTTTACCACATATTAGGAATAGTGCTTTCTATCGTTTTGATAGAAGTAGTTGGCATTTGGTCTTCGAGGAAAGTTAAGACCGCCGACGATTTCTCTCGTGCAGGAGGCAAGGCCGGCACCTGGGTGGTATGCGGAACCATTATGGGAACTTTAATAGGCGGACAATCTACAATCGGAACAGCCCAACTGGCCTTCACCTACGGCATCTCGGCTTGGTGGTTTACATTAGGCGCAGCCCTCGGTTGTGTGGCTCTTGCAATAGGTTACATCATTCCTTTGAGAAGAAGTGGCTGCACCACATTGCTTGAAGTGGTTTCTAATGAATATGGAAAGAAGGCTGAGGTGTTAGGCTCTGTCTTATGCTCGTTAGGTATGTTTGTAAGTGTTGTGGCACAGATACTTTCTGCCTCTGCATTATTGATGACATTGTTTCCTATAAAGTTTTATCTCGCGGCTGCAATCTCATGTCTTATCATGATGATGTATGTCGTCTTTGGCGGATTATGGAGCGCAGGATTAGGTGGTATTGTAAAACTTATATTATTATGTATCTCCTCGCTTGCCGGAGGTGTTATCGTTCTTTCATTGACAGACGGCTACCACGGAATAATGACGGAGATTGAGAATATGATGTCGAATGTTCATTTGGACGCGGCAAGTCACATCCCTACAGTCGAGGAACGTTACAATAACCTTTTGGCTCGTGGTGCAGCAAAAGACATCGGTTCCGGACTTTCAGTGATATTAGGTGTACTCGCGACACAAAGTTACGCTCAGGGAATATGGGCTGCCAAGACCGACAGCGCAGCTCGTAAAGGCGCGATGTGGTCGGCATTGCTGACGATTCCTATAGGCGCAGCCTGCGTGCTCATAGGTCTTTATATGCGAGGTCATTACGTTACTGCGGAAGAGATGAATTTGATTACTGTAGCAGGAAAAACGCTTCCGGAAAGTATTGGTGTGATGGAGTCCACAGCTCAGGCGTTTCCGCTTTTTATAACACATTGCATGCCCGAATTTCTCGGAGGTATCGTACTCGGAACATTATTGATAACCATAATAATCGGAGGCTCTGGTCTTACACTCGGCTCTTCGACAATTCTTGTCCGCGATGTCTTCATGAAGATAAATCCATCGTTAAAAGAATCATCGAGAAACCTTAAAGTGTCAAGATTAACGATTGTTGGAATATTATTGATGTCGGTGTTTGTGGCAGCTACATTCTCGGGTTCGTTCATCAACGACCTCGGATTTTTGTCGATGGGACTTCGTTCCACAGCTGTCTTCATTCCTTTGACATTAGCCTTGTTCTTCCCCAAAAGATTCAAATATCAATGGATTATAACATCCATAATTGCAGGAACAACAGCGTTGATTTTGACGCAAATCCTCAAACTCCCTGTCGACGGAATCTTCGTCGGATTAGGAGTGAGCATGCTTTGCAGCCTCTTGGGGTTAATTAGGAATTAGGAATCTAACTAAAAAAACTTTAGCCTTTAGTCTTTTGTCTTTAGCCTTTTTATGGCGTTCCGGCTATCGCCGTCGGGCTTTTCGCTATATCTTTTCCCGCCTTCGCTTCCGCCTCCGCCTCCAGCTTCCGTCCCCAAAAGGATGCCGCACCAATCCCTAACGCATTGGAGACGGAAATTGGAGACGGAAACGGGGACAGAAAATAATAACTCTTAACTCCTAATTCCTCACTCCTAATTCCTAACTAAAAAAAACTTGTAGTCATGTAGTCTTGTGGTCTTGTTGTCTTTTTTTATATCTTTGCTTTCTAAACTATTGAATTATGAAAAGAGGTTTTGGAAGTGATAATCATTCCGGTATTTCTCCGGAAGTTTTGAAAGCTATATCAGAAGCTAATGTCAATCATGCCTTAGCGTATGGCGACGATGAATATTCAGCCAAGGTAGAAGATATTTTCAAGCAACACTTTGGTAGTCATGCTTCGGTTTTCTTTGTCTTTAACGGAACAGGAGCTAACACTTTATGCATAGATGCGATGTGTCGCTCGCACGAAGCTGTGGTTTGTGCAGAATCAGCTCACGTCAATGTTGATGAATGTGGTTCTGTTCAGAGAGTGGTCGGATGTCGTCTTCTTACAGTCCCGACACCTGATGGTAAGTTGACACCAGAACTTGTTAAGACGCAGTTGCACGGATTCGGTTTTGAACATCATTCTCAGCCTAAAGCCATAACAATCACGCAGTCGACGGAGTTGGGAACGTTGTACACCCTCGATGAGATAAAGGCATTAGTGGATTTAGCTCACGAATATAATATGTATCTTCACATCGACGGAGCTCGCATCGCCAATGCTGCTGTCGCACTTGGCTGTACTTTTAAAGAAATGACGACCGACTTAGGCGTTGATATTGTTTCTTTCGGTGGTACTAAAAACGGGCTTATGATGGGGGAGGCGATAGTGTTCTTGAATCCTGCACTTGCGCAAAGTTTTAAATACAGAAGAAAACAAGCATTGCAATTATGCAGCAAGATGCGATTCATAGCAGCGCAGTTTGAGGCATATTTCAAAGACGATTTATGGAGAAGAAATGCTGAACATTCCAATAAGATGGCGCAGCTTCTTTATGAAAAAGTCAAAGACATCCCATTTGTCAAGGTGATGTATCCGGTGCAGTCGAACGGTGTCTTCGTGCAGATGCCACGCGAGATATGGACCGAGCTACAGAAACATTATTTCTTCTACGACTGGGATTTAGATAATGACGTAGTACGCTGGGTCTGTTCCTTCGACACCACAGAAGACGACATAGAGAAATTCGTCGAGGTAATAAAGAGGTTTTAAATCTCACCCTCCAACTTGTAGTCTTGTGGTCTTGTGGTCTTGTAGTCTTCCAACAAGCTCCTCCACATCAAGACTCTCTCCCTTAATGGTGATGTGTGCTTGTTCGTAGAATCTCATCCTGTCGCCATAATGTTTGTTGACGAATTCAATGACCTCTTGTTCGCTTTTTCCTTCGATGAGAGGTCTTTTCTTTTTCGACTGCATAAGACGATGAACAGCGGTCATAGGGGCGACTTTAAGGAAAACCGTCGTTCCGTTTTCATTCATCCATTCCATATTGTCGAAAAAACAAGGAGTGCCGCCGCCGGTGGCGATGATGACATTTTCTAAATTGATTGTATCTTTAAGAAGCTGCGATTCTAACTTACGAAACGCAGCTTCGTCATATTTATGAAAGAAATCCTGAACGGAAATCTTATATTTCTCTTCGAAGAGCTTGTCTAAGTCAATGCCTTGCCACGACATCTTGTTCGCAAGATGTCTCAGTGCCGACGACTTGCCGGAACCCATATAACCGATGAGGTAGATTCTTTTTAATGCATAATTCATAATGCATAATTCATAATTAGAAGAGACGCATCAATTACATATTGTTTATCTTATAAGTGTAATTGGTACGTCTCTACATATTTAAACTTTCAATTTTCAATTTTCAATTTTCGCCTTTCAACTTCAAGAGGACGATGTTTTCAACATGGTGTGTATGTGGGAACATATCTACAGGTTGAACTGCTTTCACTTCATACAAAGAATCGAGGAGTTGAAGGTCGCGGGCTTGTGTTGCTGGGTTGCAGCTGATATAGACGATTTTCTTAGGCTGAATCTTAAGAAGCTGTTCCACGACTTTCTCATGCATTCCGGCACGTGGTGGGTCGGTGACGACGAAGTCAGGGCGTCCGTTTGCTTCGATGAATTCGTCGGTGAATACCTTCGCCATGTCGCCAGCGTAGAACTTCACATTATTGATGTTGTTAAATTCGCTGTTAATCTTAGCGTCAGCGATGGCTTCTTCTACGTATTCAACGCCAACGACTTCTTTGACGAAACGAGCGAAATACAAAGCGATAGTACCTGTTCCAGTGTAAAGGTCGTACATGAGTTCATCGCCTTTGACATCAGCTAAATCGAAGGCTGCTTTGTAAAGTCTCTCGCCTTGATAGACATTTGTCTGGAAGAAAGAGACAGGTCCGACTCTGAATTTGAGGTCGTCATGGCCTTCGCGTGGAGCTTTCATTGTCTCGATGAGACATTCTTCGCCATATACGTTTTCAAATGGAAGGTCGGTGATGATGTCGTTGAACTTATTGTTGATGACCAACATGATAGAAATGATTTCTGGGAAACGTTTCTGTAACTCAGGAATCATTACGTTTCTTATCAAGTCGCTTTCTTCGTTGATGACGACTATTACCATGAATTCACCTTTGCCGTTGCAACGTATCACGACGTTACGCATCAGACCTTCGTGAGCGCGGACGTTATAATATGATAACTTATGTTCTAAGGTAAAGTCTTTTATAAACAATCTGATTGCGTTAGAAGGCTCTTGTTGCAGATAACATTTCTCGATGTCGATGACTCTGTCGAAGAGGCCAGGAAGGTGATAGCCGAAACCTTTGACAGCTTCTTCATCGTGCGTGCCAGCAGGAGCACCGTCAACGAGCCATTTGCGGTTTGAGAAACTATATTCCAATTTGTTACGGTAGAAATATTGTTTTTCAGAACCTAATATAGGAAGTATCTCTGGATATTCAACTTTAGCTATTCTGTCGAGGTTGTCTTTGACTTGTTTCTGCTTGTAATGAAGCTGCCATTGATAGTCGATGTGCTGCCATTTGCATCCGCCGCAGAGTCCGAAGTGTTGGCACACTGGCTCGACGCGTTTGTCTGACATCTGCTTGAAGTTGACAATCTTGCCTTCAAAACATTTTTTCTTTTTCTTGAAGACTTGTATGTCGACAATATCACCAGGAGCTCCGAATGGAATGAAAACCACTTTGTCATCTGGTTTGGCAACGCTCATGCCTTCTGCGCCAGCGTCGATGATGCTGACGTCTTCTAAAAATTCAGGTTGTCTAATTTTCTTTTTCATGTTGCAAAGATAGGAAAAAAGTCAACAGGACAACAGACAATATACGGAGGATTTTTTTTACTTTTCCTTCAGCGTATAAATAGATATTTTTTGTAAGTTTGCATAACTTATAGAAGTTTAAGAAATGAAGAAGTTATTGCTCTTGTTATTTGTATTAATATCAATAAGAACCTTTGCGCAAATCGATGTTAAAGAAGGTTCGTTCCATAAGATTGACGGATATTTGATGTTGGATAAAGAAGACCATCGTGATATTAACTGGAAGCCGATGGCTCTGATTAAGATAAGTACAGAGAATATCACTGCGGAGCAAAGATCGAAATTTATATTCAAAGGCAATCTTGAGACATTCTTCGATGTGGAGTTTGAAGTGGGTGAGATATATCTTTACCTGACAGCACAAGCCGCAACATTTATAGAGATAATACATCCGGATTACGGCAAGACTGAATACTGGCTGCCTGAGACGTTGTGTGACTTCTGCGGCTACGAGATGGTGGTGGTAGGCGACTTTAAATCCGACGAGAAGGAGGTCGCCAAGGTGTTGTCGAACTACCTTATCATCAAGACAGACCAAGCTAACGCCATGATTTATATCGATGACGAGTTTGTCGACAAAAACAATATCAACGAACCGTTGACCATAGGAAACACTTACAAATGGAGAGTGGAATGTCCGCTCTACCATGCACGCAGCGGCGAGGTGACTATCACCGAAGGAGCTCCCATAAGCATCGAGGTTAAGATGCGCCCCGCATACGGATTCCTCAAGGTGAACTCCAACCCTGAAAAGGCTGATGTGTATGTCGAAGACAAACTAGTAGGCACCACGCCATACGTTTCGAAAGAGATGCAGAGCGGAACTTATCAGATTGAAATACGCAAGAAAGGATAT
>JAZLEF010000113.1:0-7551 GCA_045615125.1 Bacteroidales bacterium | reverse complement strand
TAAAAGGCTCTGCTTTTGGCGATGGAATTGATTGTATGAGACGAAACAATTGTTCAGTATCAGCGACATCCGTAAGTCGCATCTTACCATCAGCTGCTTGAAATTTGAAAGCGTGACAATTTGTCACAGTTTCATTTCCCTTACAATTTTAACACTTTTTAACTATTGTTAAAATTTATTTAGAGTGTAGGGGTTATTTAAGTGGAATTTGAAATTTGCCCCAAGGAATTAAAAATAAAAAAAGACGCAAAGAAACATCATCCTCGAGTCTCTCTGCGTCTTTACGTCTCTGCTACACTGAGTCTTATTCTATTACAGCTCTTACTGACTGACCGTCGCTGCGATAATATGCGTTTTCGCGTTGTTCCTTGTCATCGAAGCCCAAGTAATATGCGCTGTCGGTATCTTCGTGAGGCGTTGAACTCCAATATCCTCCGTAGTAACCATCAAAATTGACATAGGTATCGTAATAATAACCTGCTGCTGGAAGGAAGATACTGTTGCCGTTAGGACCTGTGACCTTGTAACCGCTAAATCCGTTGATTGTTGTCAACTCCCATGTGCAGTTATTCAACAACTCTTCTTGTTCTTCTTTAGTAGGCATTCTCCATGCATCGCCCCATTTCTTTCTTGCGACATCATATTGTGGGTCGCCAGAGAAGTCGTCGACCTGTTGATACATTGTGGAACAGTTGTTCGAATTATATGCTGTTTTTGTCTCGACCTCGCCCCATGAGTAGTAATCACCGTATTGTTCTGGTGCTGTTGCTCCTACGTTGCATGTAGCCCATTTCAATCCTGAAGGAAGACCGAGGTCAACCCAATCGTGTCCGTTAACAATTCCCGTTGTTTCTTCTTCTGTAGTGAAACTCATCTCATCACCGTAAATAGTTTCTATCTCGTTGGTTGCGTATGCTCTGACGTAATATGTGGTATTTGGCAATAAATCTGACATTAAAGATGTAAATGTACCCATGCCTTCGCCGTCTGTTGTTTTATTGTCTTCTATAGTAGGATTTTGAGTTATACTATAACATACTCCGCGAGCTAGTATCACTGCTTCGCCATCGCTTGTGACTTCACCGCCGCAAACAGCTGAGTTCGTTGTTATATCTGTAACTTCTGATGTCGTAACTGTAATAACAACTGGAATCTCTGGTTCTTCCGGTTCATCATCACCTGGTTCTTCTGGGTCCTCTGGATTTTCTGGGTCTTCTGGTTCATCATCACCAGGTTCCTCTGGTTCTTCTGGATTTTCCGGCTCATCATCGCCTGGTTCCTCTGGTTCTTCTGTCTCTTGAGTAGTGAAGTTCATTTCTTCACCGTAGCTTGTGCCTTTTTCGTTAGTAGCGTAAGCTCTTACGTAATAAGTAGTGTTTGGTTGTAAATCCGCGACTTCAGCTGCAAAAGTACCGACTCCTGCTCCATCGACTGTGCGTTGATTTGTAATTTCAGGATTGCGTTCTGTGTTCCAGCATACTCCGCGTTCTGTCACCTCGGCACCGCCATCTGCTGTAACTTGTCCGACAACTTTTGCAGTAGTTTCTGTAACATCTTCAACAGATACAGTCACCACTGTTGGTTTCTCTGTTTCTGGCTTACAAGCCAATAACAATGCACATAGCATCGTCAGTACAAAACAAACTTTTTTCATAGTTATAAATTTAATATTTTATTCTAATATGTTAGCGTGATTCAATTCGCGTAAAACTCTTTAGCCATTTCAATCCATTGTGGTTCAATGCCTAATGTCTCTGCAATATTAAGAGCCTCATGTGGAACCTCGCCTTCGTGTGTCTCTACCAACTCATAATTCATCTTACCGTCAATCAGGCCTTTCACACGAAGACATTTATTGTTATATGTTTTTATATTATAATGCGTTACAATAACAAGACTCATCTCTTTATCTTGAAGAAGTTTCACCAATGATGAAACCAATGCCGTGCCTTCTGTTGGATTCGTGGTACGAGCTGGCTCGTCAATAAGCGCGAGTATTTTCTTGTTTTGCTTCGACGCCTTTATCACAGCGTCGATGTTCTTCATCTCTGCAGCGAATGACGAAAGTCCTTTGTTGATAGACTGGTCGTCGGTGGTGAGACAGAACACCTCGTCATAAATCATCATGTCGGCTGATGTTGCAGGAATGCCGAATCCGAATTGAAGGAGATACTGGCACATCGCCAAAGTCTTGAGGACGATGGTCTTTCCACCCATATTAGAACCCATGATGATAAGAGGTTTCAGTCCAAAATCAATATCGACTTTTTGATATTCGCGTTTATCTTTTTCCAAAATAGATTTCACCTCTGGATGGAACAAGCCTTTATATGATGAAATTTCATCTAACGAAATCGTCGGAAAACAAAGTCCCATTTCCTTCATCTGCAGCGACTTGGCAATATTTATATCAACATCAGCGAGGGCATTCAATGCTGAAGTCATCGCTTCGGAATAAGGTCTCAGTTTAGAAGAAAGCTCAGCGCGTATCTCATCTTCGATGCGCATCACTTCATTATATATTTCTTCCTGATAGACATCCTTTTCCTTCAACTTCTTACGCAGCGAAGCAAGTTCTTCAGAATATGAATCATATATATAGAATGTCGCGATGCGAAGTCCGTCGGGATCAAGGATATTGACGACATCATTGAGATTAGGAATTTCAATGATTTTGTCTAAAGAAATCTTTTCCAAGATATTTTTAACATCAGCAGAAAGAAGAGCGAGACTCTTCACCTCATAAAGTTCAATGTCATCGATGACAGCCGATGTGGCAAGACGAGATATTGTGTTGTTGATGTCTTTCAGATTGCAAAGCTTAAACTGCAGAGTCTGAACGACATTATTATTCTCATCGTTTTTAATCACTTCGTAAAACTCTTTCATCACGGCATACGACTTCTCGATAGAATCTCTGTCGTACATCATTGAACTTTCGAGCATTATCTTTCTTGAATAACTCGAATGAGTGCACAGATTGTCTATCATGAAACGCAATCCGCTTGGTGAATCTATGAGTTTTCTCAGTTGCATCGATTTATATTTAGGCCTAAAAATATGAAACGCAAATTTAATAAGAAATCATTAACGAAGCAATGCGAGAATTCATTTTTTTAAGGTAAAAAGCCAATGGCCAAAAGCCTTAGTTCTGCGTCCTCAAATCATACACCGGCAGCTTTATCGCTTCCGACAATGTATTGCATAATTTCTCCGAATCTAATATGATTCCGTTAGGCGATGTCGGATTGACGCACACTGCGATGAGCTTGCTCTTCTGAAGCACGCTGATTTTACGTCTTGTATTGACGAAACTGTTGTAAGTCATCGGTGTAAGGAATATCTTGGTGAAGTCACGCACCACGACCTCAGTCTCGCTGAATATCTTGTTTTGTCGTATATGATTGATGAAGTTATCCGTCAATGCGCCGCTGACGAACAAAGCCTTGCATTTCTTCAGGCCATCGGTATTGATGTTTATAGATAAGGAAGAAGCGACCTTCAAGTCATGGAGAACGTCATCTTCATCGATAGCCCAGAC
The DNA here is from genome assembly GCA_045615125.1 of Bacteroidales bacterium. Classification (GTDB taxonomy): domain Bacteria; phylum Bacteroidota; class Bacteroidia; order Bacteroidales; family F082; genus Limimorpha. The sequence goes on along the minus strand of JAZLEF010000113.1, from coordinate 4,010 downwards.
GCCTGCAGTTATGTTATTGAAGTCATTGTAATTATCTTCCGATGTGATGTCGAGATTTATCATCTGCACCACGAAGGCCGTCTTCTGAACGAGAGTGTTGATATTTGCCGAATAGGCAGCACCCGTCGCGAGTATCATCGACTCGCTCACCGTTGGCGATGCCAGGCTCATCCTCGACAAGGCACCGTCGATGATGGTAAGGTCGATGTTGTATTTCTTCATCTCCTCCATCCAACGACGCAGGCCGCTGCTTAACGAAGGACCCGACAAGAGAATCTTGCCCGGAGTAAGAGCCTTGCCTATCACGATATTACCTAACGATGTGTTTTCATTGCTTATCTCAAGCAGTTCGGAACTGAGGCGTTTCATGAGATAATGTTTCTCCGATGTTCCGAAATAAACGCCTTCGCGCAAGAATATTTCAGGTTTCGCAGTCTTGGTAACTTGGTCTGTCGTCTCGCCGTCTATGCCTATAGAACTCACAGCAACGCGTTTAGTGTCAAGAGGAAGACGCTGTAAGACATAGTTGAAACACTCCGTCTTGCCGGTATTCTTCTCGAGACCAACTATCGAGCAGCTTTTGTATTTTATGAGTTCTTCTATGAATGGCATTTTTTCAATTCATAATTCATAATTCACAATTCATAATTTACAATCTAATTGAGTATTATGCATTATGAATTATGCATTAATTTTTGCAAAGGTATAAATAATTCGGGAATGAAATGAAGGGGAAAACTATGATGAAAAAAATATTTTCAAAAAAGTTTGTAGGATATAAATTTATAACCTATATTTGCAGAAGAATTTAAAAACTTAAGATTTATGCCTGAATTATTTAGAATGTTTGGAATTAGATTTTATTTCTATTCCCGTGAGCATGAACCAATACATGTTCATGTTGAAAACGCAGATGGTGAAGCAAAATTTGAAATCCTTTCCCATGGTGTGATTTTAAAAGAAAATTATGGATTAAAACCAAGAGATTTGAAACTGGCAGAAGCAATTCTTGAAGAGAATAAAGAATTGGCAATTTCAGAATGGAAGCAACATTTTGAAAACATTGAAAACAAATAACAAAAACATTTGTAAAGTTAAAAAGTAACTGCTATGACAATTACAAAGATTTGGTTTGAAAACGATCGTATTTACGGACTAACCGATGATGGTCGTACTTTGTGGCAGTCGTTGTTGTATTACAAGCGTTTGCTATATGCGACACCTGAAGAAAGAGAGAAATATCGCATTGGGTTCACTGGCATCCATTGGGAAGAGCTTGACGAAGATGTGTCTTTTGAAAGCTTTGAATATGATGATCCGGAACCTGTTGGAATTTCGAAGTTCTTCCTCTCCCATCCTGAGATAAATGCCTCTGCAATAGCTCGCAGATTAGGAATACAGCAGAGTTTGTTCGCCGCTTACATCAACGGCACGAAGAAACCCAGCAAGGAACGAGAGAATCTGATATTAAACGAAATCAGAGCATTGGGAGAAGAACTGAAGAATGTTCAGTGGTAGTTATTAAGAACTGAGGATTTGAGGAGATTAAAACCACTCCTAACTCCTAACTAAAAAAACTGTTGTCCGTTGACTACCCTACTTCGAACGTGATACGAACTTGGTATGAAGATGGTACGACTGTGGTTATACTTAAAGTCCCGTGAGGGACGTCAGTTCATAGGCAGGTATGGAGAGCGATGATTGGAATTTTATACTTCTTCTAGTCTTGTTCTTATATCATCTAAGATTTCGCCTTGGTAGGTGAAGTATTTTGCACCTTGATATGCTCCTGACATATTGCGCTTGTCTTCTGGCATGAAGGTTCCTACGAATGGTGAGAGTTTGTAGAGTCTTCCTTCATATTCTATTTTATCATCATCTGCTACTTTGACCGTGATGCCAGTTGGAACGAAAGTGAGAGTTGCTCCGATTGGGATGTTAACCATGCTGAACTTGAAACGTGGACGTTTTTTCTCGGTGACTTCTTCCCCATCGATGTTTTTCTTGAAACGAGCCTCACCGAGATACACTTCATCAATTTCAGCATCGTCTAATGTTGTAGAAATATCTTTTAAGATATCAAGAGCTTTAGCCGGAGAGACGTTGAAAAACTCTCTATTCTGACGGATACGCAAATCTGTGAGACGGTCTATCGTCTTATGAATCAGTTTCTCGACTTGTTCATACTTAACAGTCTTGAGTGTCGCATATATCTCAAAAGGCAATGGCACAGCAGTGTTATCCAACTCTTTCGAGCGCACATCCACTGGACGAGAACTTTTACCAATCTTAACCCAGTCTTCTTTAAAACTAGGATTTGTCAGAATATAAACGTAACCGGCTTCTTTCATGATGATGAATTTATGAAGCAAATATAAGAAAATATAGAATCTGCGTTCTACCATTAAAGTAAAAAAATCAAGTCTCTCAAACTAATATTATATTTCAAATTTGAGAGGCTTGAAAAATCAATGTTTACCACACAACAACTTTATCAACAATTGCTTGTTGCTCTGTACTAGTTCTACGGAGATATATGCGTGTGGTCTCTATGCTTTCGTGTCCCATCAAATCAGCGAGTAATGAGATGTCATTGTACTTCTCAAGAAAATTCTTGGCAAATCTGTGTCGAAATGAATGAGGATATACAACCTTTTCATTAAGTCCATACTTCAGAGCATAGTTCTTCAACTGCTGTGCTATACCTCGTGTGGTGATTCTCTCTCCGAATCGATTGAGAAAAAGATATCCGCTTGTTCGGTCCTTATGGCTCAACCATTCAATAGTTTCTTCTCGAAGTTTCTTAGGAATAAATAGCCTGCGGTATTTACCTCCTTTTGTGTAGATGTCAAAGTATCCTACATTCACGTGCTCAATTTTTATTTGCACTAATTCGCTAACACGGGCACCAGTTGCAGCCAAGAATCTTACAACAAAATACCACTCCAGATTTTCTTCCCTCTTCAATTTATTTTTTAAGAATGTGTAGTCAGCATTACTTATAACATTTTCTAAATAGGAACGTTGCTGAACCTTAACAGATTTCAGTCTCAATCTTGGTTTGTTTTTATGCTCCAAATATTTATTCAAAGCTTGAATACGAAGATTTACCGTTTTAGGTTTAAAATTTTCCATCAAATAAGATTTGTACATCAAAAGATTACGTTTGTTTAAATCTTTATTATGATTATAAAAATCATTAACAGCATATAAATACGCTGCAATTGTGTTGTCCGACATATTCTCTTGTCGGAGGAATAATTCAAAATCCTTTATCATAATTACTGTGATATTAGTTAAACAATATTTTATCACTAATAAATTATGATGAAATTAGTTCTGCCAATTCCCATTATGAGAAGTTTGCCGACGGAACGGTTAAATGTATTGACGATGAAATACCCTTTGAGATACCTCAGAGTTGGTGCTGGGTGAGATTCGGGAGTTTAGTTATCCATAATCCACAAGTGACGGCAGATGATGAAGCAAATGCTGCTTTTATGCCTATGACATTAATAGACGCAGGCTATGGAAGTAGTTACACATACGAAACCAAGAAATGGGGAACTATCAAAACTGGTTTCACCAAGATTGCTACAGGAGATATTGCATACGCTAAAATTACGCCTTGTTTTCAGAATCGAAAATCATTCATACTTGGAGAAGTGCCAGGTGGTGTTGCAGCCGCAACTACAGAATTAAATGTGATTCGTACTTATGCTGGCACATTAGACGGATGGTATATTCTTTATTTTCTAAAGTCTGAATACTTTATCAAGGAGGCAAGATATAAAGGAACAGCAGGCCAACAACGCGTTCTTTCAGATTATGTACAAAATAAATTAGTTCCCCTTCCACCACTAAACGAACAAAAAAGGATAGTTCAGAAAATACAAGAGGCATTGCCTATTGTTCGCATTTACGGTAAGTCGCAAGAGGCTTTGGATAAGCTCAATGCAGAGATTTTTGATAAGCTCAAAAAGTCCGTTCTTCAAGAGGCTATTCAAGGC
>JAZLEF010000112.1:0-4753 GCA_045615125.1 Bacteroidales bacterium | reverse complement strand
AAACGCGACGGTCGCGCCGACAGAGGTTATCACCTTATTTTGCTGGCTAAAAACAAACAGGGTTACAAGAGCTTATGTAAGCTCTCTTCAATAGCTTACGTCGATGGTTATTACTATAACCCTCGTATAGACCACTCACTTTTGGAACAATATCACGAAGGTCTTATCGTGACATCGGCATGTCTCGGCGGTGAGCTTCCTCAGAAGATTATGAACGGCGACATCGAAGGTGCTGAGAAGTCATTGCAATGGTTCAAGAATCTATTCGGTGAAGATTTTTATATTGAGCTTCAACGTCATAAGACCGACAAGCCTAATGCAGACACCAGCACTTTCGACCGTCAGCAGGAAGTCAATAAAGTGCTGATTGAACTGGCAAGAAAGACTAACACCAAGATTATCGCTACCAACGACGTTCACTTTGTGGAAGAGGAACATAGTGAAGCTCATGACCGTCTTATTTGTTTGAGTACCGGCCGTGACTTTGACGATCCTGACAGAATGCATTACACTAAGCAAGAGTGGCTTAAGAGTCCGCAGGAGATGGCAGAGGCATTCCCAGATCTTCCAGAAGCTCTGGCTAATACACAGGAAATCGTCGATAAAGTAGAGGCATATTCCATCGACTCTGACCCGATTATGCCTGTTTTCGATATCCCGACTGAATTCGGCACAGAAGAACAATATCGTCAGAAGTTTACCGAAGAAGACCTCTTCAACGAATTCACTCGTAACGAGCTTGGAGAAGTTGTGATGAGTCAGGAAGAGGCAGAGAAGAAAATCAAGAAGTTAGGCGGATACGACAGATTATATCGTATCAAGCTCGAGGCCGACTATCTCGCTAAACTGGCATGGGAAGGCGCAGAACGTCGTTATGGCAAGGAACTGACCGATGAACAGAAGGAACGTATCATCTTCGAGCTTCATATCATGAAGACCATGGGTTTCCCTGGATACTTCCTCATCGTTCAGGATTATATACGTGGTGCTCGTGAGGAACTCGGTGTTTCCGTAGGTCCAGGCCGTGGCTCTGCAGCTGGTTCTGTGGTGGCTTATTGCTTGAAAATCACCGACGTCGACCCTCTGAAGTATGACCTTCTTTTCGAACGTTTCCTTAATCCTGACCGTATCTCACTTCCCGATATTGACGTCGACTTCGATGATGACGGTCGCGGAAAAGTCTTGGATTGGGTAACCAATAAATATGGCAAGGAAAAGGTCGCTCATATCATCACTTACGGAACCATGGCAACGAAGTCGTCAATCGCTGACGTCGGTCGTGTGCAGAAAGTACCTATTCCTAAAGTGAACGAAATAAAGGCGCTCGTGCCTGATAGGAGCTTCCCTGACAATATAAAAGACGAGAAAGGCAAATCGCCTAAAGTCAATCTCAAGAACTGTTTCAAATATGTTCCTGAGATGAAGGCTCTGGTGGAAGGCGATGACGAGAATATCTCATCAATGTTGACTTACGCCCAACAGCTGGAAGAGACTAACCGTCAGATAGGCATACATGCCTGCGGTGTTATCATCGGCGCTTCGGATTTGACTAATTACGCGCCTCTATGTACTATCAAAGATAAAGATACCAAGGAAGACGTGCTCGTCACTCAATATGACGGTCACGTTGTTGAGACAGTCGGTCTTATCAAGATGGACTTCTTGGGACTCAAGACCCTGACACAGATTAAAGACGCTCTTGCTAATATCAAGAAGACTAGAGGTATAGACGTTGACATCGACAACATTCCTATCGACGATAAAGAGACTTACGAATTATATAGTTCTGGTAATACAATCGGCACGTTCCAGTTCGAATCTCCTGGTATGCAGAAGTATCTTCGCGAACTGAAACCTACAGTGTTTGAAGACCTTATCGCTATGAATGCCTTGTATCGTCCAGGTCCAATGGATTACATCCCGACATTCATCGCGCGTAAGACAGGAAGAGAACCTATCAGTTATCCAATTCCTATCATGGAGAAGTATCTCAAAGATACTTACGGCGTTACTGTCTACCAAGAGCAGGTCATGCTTTTGTCGCGTCAACTCGCTAGTTTCACACGTGGTGAGTCTGACACCCTGCGTAAGGCTATGGGTAAGAAACTCATAGAGAAGATGAACGAGCTGAAAGGCAAGTTCATGTCACAAGGACAGGCCAACGGTCACGACCCTGCAATTCTTGAAAACATCTGGAAAGACTGGGAGAAATTTGCTTCCTACGCTTTCAATAAATCACATGCCACATGTTATTCATGGGTAGCTTATCAGACTGCATATCTCAAAGCGCATTATCCTGCCGAGTTTATGGCTGCTGTGTTAAATAGCTGTATCAGAGATATTAAAGAAGTCGTATTCATGATAGAAGAATGTAGACGTATGAAAATTGACGTACTCGGTCCTAATATCAATGAGTCTGAATATAAGTTTACTGTTAATAAAAACGGTCAGATTTGCTTCGGCATGGGAGCCGTTAAATCTGTAGGAGAAATCGTTATACAATCTATCACCGAGGAGAGAAACGCCAACGGTCAGTTTAAGGACTTTGCCGACTTCTTGATGAGAGTCAATGGTAAAGGTGTCAACAGAAAATCGATAGAAGCATTGGCAGGTGCCGGCGTATTCGATTGTTTCGAAGGAATGCATAGAGCTATGTTCTATCATATACCGGAAGGCGACAAGACGACATTCGTAGAGAAAGCAATAAAATCGGTGTCAGCATATATAGACCGCAAGAACAATGCTCAGTTCGACCTCTTCGCCGACAGCGTGGAAGATAATGACGAGACATTTGTTATAACATATCCAGAATGCGAGCCTTGGTCTAAGATTAAGGAACTTGATATGGAAAAAGAATTAGTTGGCTTTTATATGAGCGCGCATCCTCTCGACAGCTATAAAGAGTCGATAACTTATTTCGCTAATGTAAAGATTGAGAATATTACAGAAAATCTAATCCAAAAAAACAAAGATTTAACCTTGAAGTTTGCAGGTCTCGTCACCTCTGCAGAACGACTTACATCTAAAAAAGGAACCGACTACGGAAGATTCAGAGTCGAGGACCAGACTGGAAGTTATGAGTTTTCACTATTCGGAGAGAATTTCATGAAGCTGCATCCGCTTCTCGTGGTAGGAACACCAGTGCTTGTAAGTGGTGCTGTCAGCAAAAGTTTTAGAGATGAGAACGCGATGGAACTTAGGATTAACAACATACAGCTTCTTGATGCTCTCATGGAAAACACCAATAGGGAAGTAAGATTCACTATTTACACTGACGTACTCGACAAAACGAGAGCACAAGAGTTTATCAATATCATCAAAGAACACAAAGGCAAACAACATTACTCGGTGCATTTCGTCGACAGAGTCAACAATATGACATGCGCTCTGCGTCCTTCAAACGGCAATATCAATGCTTCCGAGATTTTTGAGTTGCTGAAAAATTCAGACTATGTGACATATCAGCTGATGAAATGAGAATAATTGTAGTTTTTATATTGTTTCTTTTTTTAGGTCAACAGACAACAGTCAACGGACAACAGACTTCGTGCATGGAAGATACGATTGCTCAATTGTCGAAATCACAATATGCCAAAGACTTATATATGCAGGCTCAGAACTCGTGGAATTCAGGTCATATCGTTGATGCTTGTGAGAAATGCTTCATGGTAATTGAATTTATTGAGAGAGATGTAAAGAAGCGTGAGTTAGATAAGAGTTTCTACAAACCTTTGGCTCATGCGCATTATTGCATTGCTGATATTTTTATCAACGAGAATTATCGTAATTTAGGTCTGATGTTCCAGAAGAAAGCCTTATATTATTTCGAGAAATTCGAAAACGACAGCGTCTTGGCTCATACCAATAAGTTCGTTGGCTTGGCTTATATGGGAACTGCTATTGATACCGCGAAGTATTATCTGAACAGATGTCTCGAATTGGATCCGACCAATCGTTTTCACAAATATGATGTCGATAAAGCTATAGCCTATATGTTATATTACATCGAAGATTATAAAGACAGCGCTTTCGCAATCTTAAGAAACAACTTAGACGAAATAGAACACGACAACGTAAGGGAAGCATATCATGCGTTTTTGGGAGGTATATTCATCGACAGAAAGGAATATGACTCTGCGCTTTATCATTTAGAAAAAAGTACGGAAAGTTCCGAGTTCTGGGTTCGATTAGATGCAATTAATTCATTGACGATATTATACGACTCTATTGGCGATCAGGAGAAAAAAGTATACTACGAAAGCATCTTGTCGAAATTGGCGTTCGACAGAGTTGACGGTGAAATGGAACGTGCCAACATCATGGATTTATACAACGAGCATCTGAACCGTATGCACGAGATAAGAAAAACCAGAATCATCAAGATTGTATTGTTTGTAACAGCACCTATAATCATATTAATAACGTCTCTTGTCATTTTCTTTACGCATAAAAACAAGAAGAAGAACAAAAATCTGATGAGCATAATCGATGATAAGGAATCGGCAATCAACGTGATGGAAGAACATCTCAAGGAAAAAGACGACTTCATAACGGATGTCAAGTTCAAGAACTCGATAATAGAAGGAAAGATAAAAAAGAAAAACGCCGAGATTCAGAAACTGACTGACCATGTGAAGAAAATGGAAAGAGAGATGGCAGATGTCAATGCCAAGATCGGGAAAGAAGATTCTCCATACGATGTGGAGGCATATTGCAGGTCGGAGATATGCACAAAGGTTCTGTCTATGGAAAG